>ONBN01000017.1 GCA_900316115.1 uncultured Eubacteriales bacterium | reverse complement strand
TTCAGGGATGACACCTAGATCTGTAAGAACAACAGTTTTTTACCTGTACATTTCCGATCTGATTGTTAAGGACGAGTACTCATGAATAATTCAGGTTTAGGTATGTTATACAAAAAATTTTTGAATTTTTCGTTCCAACATGTTATGATACTATTAGTACAAAAGTTGCGGAAAAAACATACTGCTTATGTATTAAGACTAATGGCGCTCAGTTAAATCATACATTGTAAAAAAGAAAAAGATGATATAGACTGGGGGTAATTTTTATGAAAATTCAAAGTGTTTATGGAGCTGCATTCAAGAAGTATGGAAAAGTAATAACAGGAATTGACCTAGCGGAATTGATTGACATAATGAAAGACAAGGAAATGCCGACAGATGGTATTGTATACGAGGCATCCGTAAAAGAGTTGGAAGCTGTGAGGGCGGCAACGCAGATCTGTAACCGTGTGTATGGAGGTCTTCCTATAGAGATAGGATATTGTGGAGGCAGCAATCACAAGTTGAATGGCGTAGAGTATCACAGAGGTTCTGAGATAAATATTGCATGTCGGGATATGATTATCCTGATTGGGCTTCTTCAGGATGTGGAGGATGATTTTACTTATGATTCATCCAAGATTGAGGCATTTCTTGTTCCTGCTGGAACAGGAGTGGAACTGTATGGCACAACGCTACATTATGCACCTTGTACATACTTTAATGAAAAGACTTTCTGCAGTATCTGCATCTTGCCAGAGGGTACAAATCAGAAGATTGATTTTGAATTTGATAAAACGCAGGGAGAGAATCAGTTGTTAATGGCAAAGAATAAATGGCTGATTCTTCATGAAGATGCAAAAGAGAAAGGTGCCTTTTGTGGGGTGAAGGGCGAGAACCTTACTATATAAATTAAAGAAGAGAGGCGGAAACATGAAAATTATTTCATTTGGATCTATGAATATTGACAAGGTATATCAGGTGGAGAATTTTGTTCTTCCGGGAGAAACTATCTTGGCAGAGGGCATCCAGTTGAATGTAGGCGGCAAAGGCCTGAACCAGTCTGTGGCTGCAGCAAAGGCAGGTGCATGCGTAGTACATGCAGGTGCAGTGGGAGAAGATGGTGCGATGCTGACAGACTTTATGAAGGATGCAGGCGTGGATATTTCCCAGATCCAGGTACTTCCAGGACAGAGCGGCCATGCCATTATCCAGGTAGACAGTACAGGACATAACTGTATCATCGTATATGGCGGCACTAACCGTGATTTTACAAAAGAATACATTGACAAGGTTCTTACAGAAAAGGGAGAGCCCGGGGATGTTGTTCTGATGCAGTATGAGGTAAATGAGGTTCCTTATATGATCCAGAGAGCACATGAACTGGGTCTGAAGGTGGCTTTTAATCCGTCTCCTATTCCAAAGTCCATGGAAGATCTGCCACTGGACTGTGTAGACTATTTTATTGTAAATGAAGTTGAAGGTGCTGCTATCGCAGGCATCCAGGAGGAGAATCCTGATTATAAAAAAGTGCTGGAGATCCTTTCTGAGAAATATCCGGCAGCAGTGGTTGTACTCACTCTTGGGGATGCAGGGGTTCTCTGCAAGAAGGGCGAGGAAACCTATACTCATGACATTTACCGTGTAAAGGCAGTGGATACTACAGCAGCAGGAGATACTTTCTGTGGATATTTCCTTGCAGGTCTGTGTGCAGGTGAGGATATTCCCAAATGCCTGGAAATGGCTTCTGCAGCGTCTGCGATCGCAGTGTCCCGGCCGGGCGCAGCACCGTCCATTCCGCTGTATCAGGAAGTAGAGCAGTTCTTAAAAGAAAGATAATATAGATAACATGGCATTACGGTCAAAATCTCCAATCCATATCTGGCTGCTTATAAGCCGGAGCGGGATATTGAGGCCATTACATCATAGTTGGGAGTCCTGGCAAATTTGTCAGGGCTTCTTTTCGTATACTTTGTAACATAATGGTTCTGAAATTTATAGAAAATGATTTCATAAAAAATGTGTGCTAAAAGGTTTTTTGGCTCATAAAAGTTTTCCCGGCTACAAAATCTCTATTGACAATATGATATTAAAATGATATCATCCAAATATCAAAAGATATTTGATATTTCAGGAGGACGAAAAAGAGAATGAAAGAAAAAGTATTAAACAACAAGAAAAATGGCATGGCCATGATGCTTCTGTTTCTCCTGCTGTATGCAGTGGGGGTAGGAGCTATCGCATTTGGTGCGGTTCAGGAAGTGATCCCAGTTATGGTTGTTGGTATTGTATGGGCAGCTATAGGCTGGATCCCCTTTGTAGGATTGCGTGTCCTGAAGCCACAGGAAGCACTGGTATTGACCTTATTTGGTAAGTATATCGGTACTTTGAAGGAGAATGGTTTTTACTGGGTCAATCCATTTTGCAGCAGTGTGAATCCGGCAGCTAAGACAAAGCTGAACCAGAGCGGTGATGTAGACGGAGGTTCCGGGAAAGGTTCCCTGGCAAGTGTTCTTGGCGCATCTGCGAAAGAAAGCAGCGAAGTTCAGATCACAAATAATAAGATTTCACTGAAGATCATGACTCTGAACAATAACCGTCAGAAGATCAATGACTGTCTGGGTAATCCTATCGAGATCGGTATTGCAGTTATGTGGCGTGTGGTAGATACTGCAAAGGCTGTGTTTGATGTAGATAATTATAAAGAATATCTATCCCTTCAGTGTGACAGTGCCCTGAGAAATATTGTACGGATCTATCCATATGATGTGGCTCCTAATGTAGACACTACAGGAGACGGTATCGCAGATGAAGGCAGCCTTAGAGGATCCAGTGAAGTGGTTGCCGAGCGTATCCGTAAGGAGATTCAGCAGAAGGTTGAGATCGCAGGACTTGAGATCATTGAGGCAAGGATCACTTATCTGGCATATGCACCGGAGATTGCAGCCGTTATGCTTCAGAGGCAGCAGGCATCTGCGATCATTGATGCAAGGAAGATGATCGTAGACGGTGCTGTTGGTATGGTGGAGATGGCGCTGGACAGACTGAATGAGAATGGTGTGGTAGAACTGGACGAGGAGCGGAAAGCGGCCATGGTATCCAACCTTCTTGTAGTACTTTGCGGCAATCGTGACGCACAGCCTATTGTTAATTCAGGAAGTCTGTATTAATCGTGGCAGATACTAAGGCAAAGAAACAGATTCCGCTCAGACTTTCAGCAAAATTATATGATCAGATCGCTGCCTGGGCGGAGGATGATTTTCGTTCAGTGAATGGACAGATCGAGTATCTTTTGTCGGAATGCGTAAGGCAGCGCAAGAAAAATGGGAAATATGTATCCGAGGAACTGGATGTTCCCCCAGAACTGGATATATAAGAGATCGTATAATATTTCTCCTTGACTTTACCTGGGGTTAGGGTTATTATGTGAATGAATCGCAACGGCGCGGTGAATTGGTAAATTGCGCCTGTTGCGATTTTTTTATTTGTACGAGGCTTATTTATACGAGGCTGTTAAGATTATTAACATTATTCATAGAAGGACGAGGAGGAAATCAAAATGAAAAACTATGTATGGAAGAAACTCACAGGAACCCTTATGGCAGTAAGCGTTGCCGCATCATCTGTACCCGGACTGGGACTAACTCTGGTAAAAGCAGATGAGAAGAAAACCTTAAAGGTAGCTATGGAGTGCGGATATGCACCGTATAACTGGACACAGCCGGATGATTCCAATGGTGCAGTGCAGATCTCAGGAAGCTCTGATTACGCATATGGTTATGACGTTATGATGGCAAAGCATATCTGTGAAGAACTGGGCTATGACCTGGAGATCGTGAAACTGGACTGGGATTCCCTTGTACCGGCAGTGCAGTCCGGTAAAGTGGACTGTGTAATCGCAGGTCAGTCTATTACAAAAGAACGTCAGGAGATGGTTGACTTTACATCCCCATATTATTATGCATCCATTATCACTCTTGTAAAGGGAGACGGAGATTATGCAGATGCTGCAAGTGTGGAAGATCTGAAGGGCGTTACCTGTACTTCCCAGCAGAATACCATCTGGTATGATTCCTGCCTGCCGCAGATCCCGGATGCAAATATCCTTCCTGCACAGGAAAGCGCACCGGCTATGCTGGTAGCCCTGGAATCCGGCAAATGTGATGCAGTTGTTACAGATATGCCTACAGGAAAAGCGGCATGCATTGCATATCCGGATCTGAAGCTTCTTGACTTCTCCGGTACAGACGGAGAATTCCAGGTATCAGATGAAGATATCAATATCGGTATCTCTGTACAGAAAGGAAATACAGAGCTTCTTGATGCACTGAACAGTGTTCTTGACAAAATGACAGAAGATGATTTTACAGAGATGATGGACGAAGCTATCTCCGTACAGCCTCTGTCTGAATAATAAGGAAGGAGAGAGCGGACATGCTTCCTGAAAGCTTTTGGGGCAGGATCGGATATCTGCTCCAGCAGTACGGAGTGTCTTTCCTGCAGGGCGCAGGCAATACAATGCTGATCGCTATTGTAGGTACCTTTCTGGGCTGCGTGATCGGATTTGCAGTAGGGGTGGTGCAGACCATTCCTGTAGATAAGAATGACGGAAAAGGCAAGAAAATACTGGTAGGCATCCTGAAATTCATTATGGCCTGCTATGTAGAGGTTTTCCGTGGAACGCCTATGATGGCACAGGCCATGTTCATCTATTTTGGTAGTTCCTATCTTTTTAACATTAATATGTCCATGTGGTTTGCTGCATTTTTCATTGTATCGATCAATACAGGCGCCTACATGGCAGAAACAGTGCGAGGCGGTATTCTTTCAGTAGATGAGGGGCAGACTGAGGCAGCAAAAGCCATTGGTATGACCCATGTGCAGACTATGACCAGCGTGATCCTTCCCCAGGCATTGCGTAATATCATGCCTCAGATCGGTAATAACCTGATCATCAATATTAAGGATACCTGTGTACTTTCCATTATTGGAATTGTAGAACTGTTTTACACCACAAAAGGTGTGGCAGGTGCTTACTATACATACTTTGAGTCGTTTACCATTGCCATGGTGATTTATTTTATCCTTACATTTACCTGTTCCAGACTGCTGCGTCTGCTGGAACATAAGATGGATGGACCGGATAATTATGATCTGGCTACAACGGATACCCTGACTCATACCAGTGGGATGTATTCCTACAGCAAGAAGAAAGGGGCGAAAAAGTGATGGGTGAGCATATTCTGGAAGTAAAGCATCTGGGGAAAAGCTTTGGTAATAACCAGGTGTTAAAAGATATTGATTTCTCTGTAAGCCAGGGAGATGTAACCTGCATCATCGGACCTTCCGGATCAGGAAAGTCTACCCTTTTACGGTGCCTGAACATGCTGGAGACCCCTACATCCGGAGAAATCAATTACCATGGAAAAGACATTACCGACAAGAAAGTAAACGTACCGGAGTACCGTTCAAAGGTAGGTATGGTATTTCAGAACTTTAATCTGTTCAACAATATGACTGCATTGGAGAACTGTACGGTAGGGCAGGAAAAAGTTCTGAAAAGGGATAAAAAGACATCAAAGGACAAGGCCATGTTTTATCTGGAAAAGGTAGGAATGGCGCTTTATATCAATGCCAAGCCAAAACAGCTATCAGGCGGGCAGAAGCAAAGGGTTGCCATTGCAAGGGCACTGGCCATGGAGCCGGAGCTGCTTTTGTTTGATGAGCCAACTTCTGCACTGGATCCCCAGATGGTGGGTGAGGTTCTGGAGGTTATGAAACGGCTGGCCCAGGACGGACTGACCATGATCATCGTAACCCATGAAATGGCATTTGCCAGAGATGTGTCAAAGAATGTGATCTTTATGGCAAATGGGGTGATCGTAGAGGAGGGAGAGCCGAAAAAGCTTTTCCAGGATCCAAAGGATGCCCTTACACGGGATTTCCTTTCCAGATTCCGTAATCAATAATATGGTATGTTACCAGGGCTGCCGCCCGGCAAAATTATTTGCGAATGCGGCAGCCCTGTTTCTTATGCAGGCGTCTGGCAAAAGCTCGGTCAGGCTGCCTTTTTTGCTTACGCTTTTTGGTTTCGTCCCGAAAAATGCCTTGACTAAAACTGGGGAAAATAGGAAAATAAATAAGACTGATATGCAAAATGCTATCATCGAAGGTGGTCTGGAATGCATTTTGAATCGTGGCTTTGAGGGTACTGAATAGTTGCATTTTTGTTTTACAATGGGGAGAAGAGATGAATACAGGAAAAGAAAGAAAAAGAGCAGGCATATACAGGCTGTGTCTTCTGGTAATGATGTTGCTGCTTCTGGGGACTGCAGTGCCGGCTTCTGCAAAAGTGACCAGTGTGAAAAACATCGAAAAGGTTACAGGAGGCAGATTTACCTCCAGAAATGGAAGCTGGTATTATTATGACAAGGAAGGGCAGATGGCAAAGGACTGTCTTTTGTCCATAAAAGGAAAGACTTATTATTTTTCAGCAAAAGGAGTCAGACAGTACAGCTGGCACAAGATCGGCACCAAGTGGTATTACTTTGGGAAGAAATCAGAAGGATACATGTATAAAAATGCATGGATCTACAAGAACGGAAAGAAGACTTACTATCTGAGAAGTGATGGCAGCAGGAGCCAGGGATGGATCCGCAGCCGTTATACTTATTTTTTTGATGCAAAAGGCAAGCTGACCATAGGAACAAAACGTATTTCCGGTGTGAATTGCAGGTTTGATTCCAATGGCAGGATGACTGGAAGCGGCCCATCTGTTTCCATCAGCAGTCCCTGTGGGATCCTTGTAGAGGCTGACACAGGAAAAGTGCTTTATTCCAAGAACCCGGATCTACGGCACGCCAATGCAAGCACTACCAAGCTGATGACCGCCATACTGGCACTGGAGAATTGTAAGCTGACGGAGAAGGTGACGGCATCTGCCAATGCAGCAGCTCAGGAGCCTACCAAGCTGTACCTGCATCAGGGAGAAAGCTTTGTGCTGAAGGATCTTCTCTATTCTTTGCTGATCCCGTCCCACAATGATACGGCAGTAGCCCTTGCAGAGCATGTAAGTGGGTCAGTGACCAAGTTTGTAAAGCTGATGAATAAAAAGGCTGCAGCCCTGGGATGTAAGAATACCCATTTTGCTACGCCTAACGGACTGGATGCAGGACTGGATCATTATACGACTGCCAGGGATCTGGCAAAGATTGCATGCTATGCCTGGAAAAAGCCTATGATCCAGAAGATTGTAAAGCGGCAGCAGGGGACTATCACAAGTCTGGACGGCAATACCTATACCTTCCGTACCACCAATAAGCTTCTTGGCAATATGGACAGAGTATATGGGATCAAAACCGGTTATACAAGGAAAGCAGGCCATTGCTTTGTGGGGATGATCCAGGCAAGAAATGGAAAGACCTATATTTCCGTTACACTGGGAGGGCCTACAAGCGATGCCAGGTGGGCAGACGCACGCAGGCTCCTGCAATATGCGGACACTCTTAAATAGGATTCACCGGCAAATAGGGAGATCGCTGTCCAAAGAGCAGAACAACGATCAGACGAATGTGCACTTAGAGTATCTTTTGTACGGCGTGTGTGCTATACTGACAATAATTATTTTCGTAAAAACATAAAACAAGGAGAACCAATGATCGAATTAGGAAAAAAACAGACACTGACTGTAGTAAAAACAGTGGATTTTGGTGTATATCTGGCTGAAAAGGATGACAAAGAAGGCAAGGATTCCGTACTGCTTCCTGCAAAACAGGTACCTGCAGGCACAAAAGCAGGAGACGAACTGAGCGTATTTATTTATAAAGACTCCAAAGACCGTCTCATTGCCACCACAAGGGAGCCTATGCTTCAGGTTGGACAGACTGCAGTTTTGAAGGTTTCCCAGGTAACAAGGATCGGCGCATTCCTTAACTGGGGTCTGGAAAAAGACCTTCTGCTTCCATACCATGAGCAGACCACCAGGATGCAGGAGGGCAAGGACGTACTGGTAGCCCTTTATATTGACAAGAGCCAGCGCCTGTGCGCTACCATGAAGGTATACCACTATCTTTCCACCAGAACTCCTTATGTGGTAGGAGATCAGGTAAAAGGCCGTGTATACGAGATCAGTGGCAATTTTGGCGTATTTGTGGCTGTAGATGACAAATATTCCGCACTGATCCCTGCAAGAGAAGCAGCAGGGAAATACCGCCCTGGAGAGATCCTGGATCTGCGTGTAACAGAAGTAAAAGAAGATGGCAAGATGAATGTGACAGACCGCCAGAAAGCATATCTGCAGATCGAAGAGGATGCAGAGTCCGTGCTCAGTGTGATCGATGAATTTGCAGGGGTACTTCCTTTTGACGACAAGGCATCCCCGGAAGTGATCAAAAGAGAATTTGGCCTGAGCAAGAATGCATTCAAAAGGGCAGTGGGACACCTTCTGAAGGAAGGTAAAATAGAGATAAAAGAAAAAAGAATATACAAGAAGTAACAGAAGCAATCCGTAGGTATAGGTGGGGGATCTATGCCCCAAAACATTTATACAAAGACATAACATAAACAGGAAATGAGGTACACACAGTGGCTTTCACACATCTGCATGTCCATACAGAATACAGTCTGCTGGACGGGTCAAATAAGATAAATGAATATGTGTCCAGAGTAAAGGAACTGGGGATGGACAGTGCAGCGATCACCGACCATGGCGTTATGTATGGGGTGATCGACTTTTATCGTGCAGCAAAGGCAGCAGGCATTAATCCTATCCTTGGGTGTGAGGTATATGTGGCTCCTGGATCCAGGTTTGACCGGGAAATAGGGAGTGGAGAGGACAGATACTATCATCTGGTGCTTCTGGCAGAGAATAACCAGGGTTATCAGAACCTGATGAAGATCATATCCAAAGGCTTTGTAGAGGGCTTCTATTACAAGCCAAGAGTAGATCTGGAGCTTTTGCGGGAGTATCATGAAGGACTGATCGCTTTAAGTGCATGTCTGGCTGGTGAGGTTGCCAGATACCTGCAGAAAAATATGTATGAGGAAGGGAAAAAGGCTGCCCTCAGATATCAGGAGATCTTTGGAGAGGGGAACTTTTTCCTGGAACTTCAGGATCACGGGATTCCCCAGCAGCAGATGGTGAACCAGCAGCTGATGCGGATGCACCAGGAGACAGGGATCCAGCTGGTTGCCACCAATGATGTGCATTATACCTATGAAGCAGATGCAGATTCCCATGATATCCTGCTTTGCCTGCAGACCGGCAAGAAGCTTACGGATACAGACCGTATGCGTTATGAAGGCGGACAGTATTATGTAAAGTCAGAAGAAGAAATGGCGGCACTGTTTCCTTATGCCCCGGAAGCGTTGGAAAATACCCATAAGATCGCACAGCGGTGCCATGTGGATATCGAATTTGGCAAAACAAAGCTGCCAAGATATGATGTGCCGGATGGGTACACTTCTTGGGAATACCTGAACAAGCTGTGTCGTGAAGGTCTGGAGGAAAGGTATGATCCGGTAACGGACGAGCTGAAAAGCCGTCTGGATTATGAGCTTACAACCATCAAAAATATGGGATATGTGGACTATTTCCTGATCGTGTGGGACTTTATCAAATATGCAAGAGATCATGACATTATGGTAGGACCGGGGCGAGGCTCTGCGGCCGGAAGCCTTGTTGCTTACACCCTGGGGATCACCCAGCTGGATCCTATCCGCTATGATCTGCTGTTTGAGCGTTTCCTGAATCCGGAACGAGTATCTATGCCGGATATTGATGTGGACTTCTGCTTTGAACGCAGGCAGGAAGTAATTGATTACGTAGTCCGTAAATACGGCAAGGATTGTGTGGTACAGATTGTTACCTTTGGTACACTGGCTGCCAGAGGTGTGATCCGTGATGTGGGCCGTGTACTGGATATGCCGTATGCCCAGGTAGATACCATTGCAAAGATGATCCCACAGGAACTGAATATTACCATTGATAAAGCGCTGGAAATGAATCCAGAGCTGAAAAAGACCTATGACGAGCAGGAAGATGTGCATCATCTGATCGATATGGCAAAGCGTCTGGAAGGACTTCCAAGGCATACCTCCATGCATGCCGCAGGAGTTGTGATCAGCCAGAAAGAGGTAGACGAATACGTGCCTCTTTCAAGAGCTCAGGACGGTACTATCGTGGCGCAGTTTACCATGACCACCCTGGAAGAGCTTGGCCTTCTGAAAATGGATTTCCTGGGACTTCGTACTCTGACCGTGATCCAGAATGCAGTAAAAATGGTAGCAAAGGACAAGGGGATCACCCTGGATATGCAGCACATTGATTACAATGACAGCAGGGTGCTGGCATCTCTTGGCACAGGCCGGACAGACGGTGTGTTCCAGCTGGAAAGTTCCGGTATGAAGAACTTTATGAAAGAACTGAAGCCTCAGAGCCTGGAGGATGTGATCGCCGGTATTTCCCTGTATCGTCCGGGACCAATGGATTTTATTCCACAGTATATCAGGGGCAAGAACCGTCCGGATACTATCCGTTATGACTGCCCTCAGCTGGAGCCTATCCTCAGCCCTACCTATGGGTGTATCGTATATCAGGAGCAGGTTATGCAGATCGTGCGTAATCTGGCCGGCTATACGTTGGGACGAAGCGATCTGGTGCGTCGTGCAATGTCCAAGAAAAAAGCTTCTGTCATGGAAAAAGAGCGGCAGAACTTTGTATATGGAAATGAGCAGGAAGGAGTACCTGGCTGTATTGCCAATGGGATTTCTGAGAAGATTGCCAATAAGATCTATGATGAAATGACAGATTTTGCAAAGTATGCTTTTAATAAATCCCATGCAGCAGCCTATGCGATCGTTGCATATCAGACTGCTTACCTGAAATATTATTATCCTGTGGAATTTATGGCTGCCCTTATGACATCCGTGATTGAAATGCCTGCCAAAGTGGCAGAATATATTCTGGTATGCCGCCAGATGGGGATCCAGATCCTGCCACCGGATATTAACAGTGGAGAGAGAGGATTTTCCGTTGACCAGGGAAGGATCCGGTACGGTCTTTCTGCGATTAAGAGCGTAGGCAGGCCTGTGATCGAGGCATTGGTAAAGGAGCGTAAAGAGAATGGCGTATACCGGACACTCAGTGATTTTATTGAAAGAAACAGCGGGCAGGTTAATAAACGTGCCATTGAGAATTTTATCAAGGCAGGAGCACTGGACTGCCTGCCGGGCAACCGGCAGCAGAAAATGCTGGTTTACACCCGGGTTGTGGACAATATCAGCCAGAATAAAAAGAACAGCATGGCAGGACAGATGAGCCTGTTCGACCTGGTTGGTGAAGAAGATAAGAAGGATTATGAGATCCGTATGCCGGATGTGGGAGAGTATGCAAAGGAAGTTATCCTGGCCTTTGAAAAAGATGTGCTTGGGATCTACTTAAGCGGACATCCGCTGGAGCAGTACAGAGGTATACTGGAAAAGAACATCAGTGCAAAGACTACGGACTTCCAGCCGGATGAGGAAACTGGTGCTACCAGAGTGATGGATAACCAGAAGGTTGTAGTGGGCGGTATGGTGACAGAGAAAACTATTAAGTACACCAAGAATAATAAGGTGATGGCCTTTGTTACCCTGGAAGATCTGGTAGGAACTGTGGAAGTGGTTGTTTTCCCAAGGGACTATGAAAAGTACCAGAGCCTTCTGGATGAAGACGCCCGTGTGCTGATCCAGGGCCGTGTATCCGCAGAGGATGATAAGGCAAGCAAGCTGATCCTGGAGAAGGTGCGTACCTTTGAAGAAGTGCCAAGGGAGCTGTGGCTGCAGTTTGATGACAGAGAGGCTTATGCAGGAAAGGAAGCCCACCTGCTGGAAGAACTGAGGGCTGTTCCGGGCAACGCATCGGTTGTGATCTATCTTAAGGATGTAAAGGCAATGAAAAAGCTTCCGGCAGGATACCGGGTGGCTTTGCAGGAAGAATGGCTGGAAAAATTCCGGAGGGAATATGGCAGTGAGAATGTACGCGTGGTAGAGCGTGCGCTGAAAAGCTTCTGATATGAAATTTGTAAAAAGCTTCTTATGAAGTATATTAAAAGTTTCTAATGTAAAGTTTATAAAAAGCTTCTGAAAAAAAACAGGGACAGAGTATTGAAAAAAACAGAAAGATGCTATAAACTAGTGCTGAATATGTGTAGAAAAGGATTAACCCCGAGATGCAGATTGTATCAGAGAGAATACAGGCATCTCAAGGAACTCAGAAGATGGAGGAGTAATTATTATGGCAGAGAAAAAAATTAAGACCATTGGTGTCCTTACCAGCGGCGGTGATGCTCCTGGAATGAACGCAGCAATCCGTGCAGTGGTAAGACGTGGACTTAGCAGCGGATTAAATGTAAAAGGTATACTGAAGGGATATAATGGACTGCTGAATGAAGAGATTATAGATATGACAGCGAAGGATGTATCCGATACCATTGAACGTGGCGGTACGATCCTTTATACAGCACGTTGTGCAGAATTCCGTACAGCAGAAGGACAGAAGAGAGGCGCAGAGATCTGCAAGAAGCATGGTATTGACGGACTGGTAGTGATCGGTGGAGACGGTTCCTTTGCAGGAGCACAGAAGCTGGCTGCCCTTGGTGTAAATACCATCGGTGTACCAGGCACGATCGACCTGGATATTGCATGTACAGAGTACACCATCGGATTTGATACAGCTGTTAATACAGCTATGGAAGCAATTGATAAGGTACGTGATACCTCTACTTCCCATGAGAGATGCAGTATTATCGAGGTTATGGGCCGTGGCGCCGGATATCTGGCATTATGGTGCGGTATTGCCAACGGCGCAGAGGATGTGCTGATCCCTGAGAAATACGACTATGATGAGCAGAAGCTGATCAACAACATTATTGAGAGCCGTAAGCTTGGCAAGAAGCATCATATCATCGTAAATGCAGAGGGTATTGGTAATTCTCAGGCTATGGCAAAACGTATCGAAGCAGCTACAGGTATTGAGACCCGTGCCACTATCCTTGGACACATGCAGCGTGGTGGAAGCCCTACATGTAAGGACCGTGTGTATGCATCTATGATGGGTGCAATGGCTGTAGACCTTCTGGTAGCAGGCAAGAGCTGCAGAGTTGTTGGATACCGTCATGGAGATTTTGTGGACTTCGATATTGACGAAGCACTTGCAATGCAGAAGAGTGTTTCAGAATATCAGTGGGAGGTTTGTAAATCCCTTTCTCATAATTATGACAAACATGGATTACAGAAATAGTTTTAGACGATGTTTACAGGAAAAATTTCATAAATTGAAAACAGCACAAATAATTGCCCTCAGCTTTGCGGGGGTAATTTTTGTAGGAGGGTTTTTTCTCTGGCTCCCGTTTTGCACCGCACCGGGGGAAAGCACTTCTTTTGCAGATGCATTATTTACGGCTACTACCAGCGTGTGTGTTACCGGCCTGGTGACAGTGACCACAGCTACCCATTGGTCGACAATAGGTAAAGCGGCTATCCTTTTGCTGATTCAGATCGGAGGCATAGGAGTAGTATCTCTGGCAAGTATACTGTTTATTGGACTTCACAAGAAGATTTCCCTGCGGAACCGGAGGCTGATCAAGGAGTCCTATAATCTGGATCAGATGTCAGGACTGGTCAAAGTTGTGCGAAAAACCGTACTTTGTATTTTGGTTGCAGAAGGAACCGGCGCAGTGCTGTATGCATTTTGTTTTGTGCCTCAGTTTGGCTTCCGTAAGGGAATGGTTCATGCAGTGTTTACAGCAGTGTCAGCATTTTGCAATGCAGGGATCGATCTTCTGGGCGAGACCAGTCTGGCTCCCTATCAGGGAAATGTGCTGGTGAATCTTACCACTATGGCTCTGATTATTTCTTCGGGTCTTGGCTTTATTGTATGGTGGGATATTTGGGCAAAAATAAAAAAGGCAAAACAGAATCACAAGCTGTCAGTAAAAAAAGTTTATGCAACTCTTCGTCTGCAAAGCAAGCTGGTATTAAAAACAACCCTGATCCTGGTTATTGGAGGTACGCTGTTGATCTTTTTGTTTGAAAGGAACAATCCGGATACTTTTGCAGGGATGTCTACAGGCAGGCAGCTGCTTGCATCTGCTTTTCAGTCTGTGACCACCAGGACCGCCGGATTTTTCACAACAGATCAGGCAGCATTTACCAATGCTACCTTTGTGCTGTGTCTGGTACTGATGCTCATCGGAGGATCCCCTATGGGTACAGCCGGTGGTATTAAGACAACGACCATTGTAGTGCTAGTGCTTAGCATCCGGGCCAATCTTCGTGGTGATAAGGATGTGGAAAGCCACAATCGGAAGATTCGCAGCAGCTACATCCGTTCTGCCCTTGTGGTAGCAGGGATGTCTTTGTTGGTTTTATTGATCATGATTATGCTTCTGGCTGTAGCGATGCCACAGGCAGATCTGATGGACGTTATTTATGAATTAACTTCAGCCCTGGGAACAGTAGGTTTGTCCAGAGGGCTGACGCCACATTTGAGTCTGGCAGGGAAATACATTGTAATGCTGACCATGTATCTTGGACGTATCGGCCCTCTTACTTTAGGTGCAGCCGTGGTGGCAAGAGAACAGCGCAGATCAGAGAATATCCATCTTGCAGAAGAAGATGTGATGATTGGATAGGAGACATGACATGAAGGAAAAAAGCTATGCAGTGATCGGACTTGGACAATTTGGTATGTCAGTGGCAGAAACACTGGCAGAGTCGGATTGTGATGTACTGGCAATTGATGCAAGGGAAGAAAATATCCAGGAGATTGCAGATAAGGTTACTTATGCAGTTCGTGCAGATGTGCGTGAGCCTGAAGTTTTACGGACTCTGGGTGTGCAGAATGTGGATGTGGCAGTGATCGCAGTGGCTGAGAATATGGAAGCCAGTATTATGGCCACTATGCAAGCCAAGGAGCTGGGAGTACCCTATGTTCTGGCAAAAGCCATGAATGCCCTTCACGGCAAGATCCTTGAGAAGATCGGCGCAGACAGGGTGATTTATCCGGAGCAGTCCATGGGACTTCGTGTGGCAAGAAATCTGATGTCCGGAGGTTTTCTGGATGTATTTGAGCTTTCCACTGAATTCAGTATGGCAGAGTTTCCTGTGCCGACGGAGTGGATAGGCAAAAGCCTGCAGGAATTGCAGCTTCGTGAGAGCCATGATATTAATATTATCGCCATCAAGGTAGGGGATGATGTGGAAATTAATCTGGATCCGGTGAAGCCGCTGGAAGCAGACTGGCATTTGATGGCTATAGGCAAAAATAAAGTACTGGAAAGACTGAACTAAGGGGAAGGTTCCTGATTTATGATAACCAGTGTGAATAACGGACAGATCAAAAATATAATACAGTTAAATCAAAAGGCAAAGGCAAGGAGAGAGCAGGGGCTGTTTGTGGCAGAGGGCAGGAAGATGTTCCTGGAAGCTCCGGCTGACTGGGTTTCCAGAGTTTATCTGGCTGAGTCTGTTACCGGGGATACAGAGCTGATGAGCCATGCCGAAGGCTTTCCTTGTGAAGTGGTTTCAGATTCCGTATTCAGACAGATGAGCGATACTCAGACACCGCAGGGTATCCTTACTCTTCTTAAGAAGCCTTCCTATACAGAAGAAGACATTTGGGGAAGCCGGGCAGCAGATCAAATACACCCACTGGTGATGGTGCTTGAGGATCTGCAGGATCCGGGCAATGCAGGAACGATCTTCCGTACAGCCGAGGGCGCCGGAGTGGACGGGATCTTTCTTACCAGAACCTGTGTGGACATTACCAATCCCAAGGTGATACGTTCCACCATGGGTTCTATTTACAGAATGCCTTTTCTATACGTGGAAAGTGTGGTATCATTAAAAGAACAGCTGGAAAAACATCATATCCGGCTTTTTGCAGCCCACCTGCAGGGCAGGAATACCTATGATAAAGAGGATTATCAGGGAGGAACTGCTTTCCTGATCGGTAATGAAGGAAAGGGACTTACGGATCAGGCGGCGCAGGCAGCGGATTGTCTGATACGGATCCCAATGAACGGGCAGGTAGAATCCCTGAATGCGGCCATGGCTGCCGGGATCCTTATGTATGAGGCTGCAAGGCAGAGGAGAGGATAAGGAGGAGATTCTATGCAGGAAGTCTTTATCTGGCTGGCAATACTTACTTTTTTTCTGGTAGCTGAGGCCGTAACGGTACAGCTTACCACCATCTGGTTTGCAGGAGGTGCTCTGGTGGCTGCTCTTGCTGCAGGCATGGGAGCAGAAGAATGGCTGCAGATCATACTGTTTCTGGTTGTTTCTCTGATACTTCTGATTCTGGCCAGACCTGTACTAAAGAAATGTCTGAATAAGGGCATGGTCCGTACCAATGTGAACAGCCTGATGGGTCAGTCCGCAGTAGTGATCCAGAAGATTGACAATCTGGCACAGACCGGACAGGTTCGCATCAATGATATTGAATGGCTGGCAAGGACATCGGATGACAAGGAGATCATTCCTGAGAAGACGGTAGTTACCATCACGGAAGTCCGTGGGGTCAAATTAATTGTGAAGGTGAAGAAGGAGGATTAATTTATGGGAGGAATTTTGGCATTATTGGTGATCGTTATTCTGGCATTATGGGTGTTGGCATCCTGTATCCGTATTGTTCCCCAGGCTTATGCAGTTGTGCTGGAACGCCTTGGTGCATACCGTGCCACATGGGGCACTGGTGTACATTTTAAGATGCCCTTTATCGAGAGAGTTGCCAGAAAGGTCAACCTGAAAGAACAGGTAGTGGATTTTCCACCTCAGCCTGTGATCACAAAAGATAATGTAACCATGCAGATCGACACCGTTGTATTTTTCCAGATCACAGATCCTAAGCTGTATGCTTACGGTGTGGAGAATCCTATCATGGCCATTGAGAATCTGTCAGCCACCACACTTAGGAATATTATCGGAGATATGGAGCTGGATGAAACACTTACCTCCCGTGAAGTGATCAATACCAAGATGCGTGCCTCCCTGGATGTTGCCACAGACCCATGGGGCATTAAGGTGAATCGTGTAGAGCTGAAGAATATCATCCCGCCGGCTGCGATCCAGGAAGCCATGGAAAAGCAGATGAAGGCAGAGCGCGAGAGACGAGAAGCGATCCTGATCGCAGAAGGAGAGAAGAAATCCACCATCCTTGTGGCAGAAGGTAAGAAAGAATCTGCGATCCTGGATGCTGAGGCTGAGAAGCAGGCTGCCATCCTTCGTGCAGAAGCTCAGAAAGAGCGTATGATCAAAGAGGCCGAAGGTCAGGCAGAAGCAGTACTTAAGGTACAGAAGGCAAATGCAGAAGGTCTTCGTATGATCAAAGAAGCAGGGGCAGACAATGCAGTTCTTACTTTGAAGAGCTTTGAAGCACTTACAAAGGTAGCAGACGGCAAAGCAACCAAGATCATTATTCCTTCTGAGATCCAGGGAATAGCAGGTCTGGCTTCTTCCCTGAAGGAAATTGTAACTGACGATAAGAAGACCGAATAAAGAATCTGACAAGGATAGATCCGGCATAACAGAGCAAAGACATACTACAGGAGAATGACTATGAATTTAAAAGGACGGAATTTTCTCACATTAAAGGATTTTACTCCGGAGGAGATCATTTACCTTCTGGAGCTTTCCGCAGAACTGAAAGCAAAGAAAAAAGCAGGTGAGCTTACAGAGTATTACAAAGGCAAAAATATTGCCCTGATCTTTGAAAAGACCAGCACCAGAACCCGTTGTTCTTTTGAGGTAGCAGCACATGACCTTGGCATGGGCAGCACTTATCTGGATCCTACAGGTTCCCAGATCGGCAAGAAAGAAAGCATTGCAGATACAGCAAGAGTTCTTGGCAGAATGTATGATGGTATTGAATATCGTGGATTTGGCCAGGATATTGTGGAAGAACTGGCAAAATATGCAGGGGTTCCGGTATGGAACGGTCTGACCAATGAGTATCATCCTACCCAGATGCTGGCAGATATGCTGACTATTCATGAGCATTTCGGACATCTGAAGGGGATCCGTCTTGTATACATGGGTGATGCCCGTTATAACATGGGTAATTCCCTGATGGTTGCCTGCTCCAAGCTTGGCATGCATTTTACAGCCTGCACAAACAGCAAGTATTTCCCGAATGATGAGCTGGTGGCACAGTGCCATGAGTATGCAAAGGAATCCGGAGCAACCATTACTCTTACTGAGGATGTAGAAGAAGGTACCAGGAATGCAGATGTTATTTATACAGATGTATGGGTATCCATGGGCGAGCCGGATGAAGTATGGGAAGAGCGTATCAAAGACCTTACCCCATACCGTGTAACAAAGCATGTAATGGAGAATGCAGGAGAGAAGGCTATCTTCCTTCACTGTCTGCCTGCATTCCATGATCTTAAGACCAAGATCGGCAAGGAAATGGGACAGCGTTTCGGACTTACCGAGATGGAGGTTACTGATGAAGTATTTGAGTCTGCACAGTCAAAGGTATTTGATGAGGCAGAGAACCGTATGCATACCATCAAAGCTGTTATGGCTGCAACACTGGGACTGCCGGAAGGGTTATAATGGATATTTTATACGATAAAGAAACAATTTCAGCAAACATTCATACAAAATGGGCGGGCCAAACCGTCCATTTTGTGAAAAGAACAGATTCCACCAATCTGGTGGCAAAACGGCTGGCAGACAAGGGATTACCCCATGGTACGCTGGCTGTGGCAGAGTATCAGAGCGCAGGAAGGGGACGTCTTGGACGTTCCTGGCAGGTGCCAAGAGGCACCTCCGTTATGATGAGCCTTTTACTTTTGCCGGAATTTGAACCCAAATATGCTTCTATGCTTACCATTGTCATGGGGCTGTCTGTGGCGCAGGCTGTGAAGAAGATGGGCTTTGACGCTACCATCAAGTGGCCTAATGACGTAGTGGTATCCCATAAGAAGATCTGTGGGATCCTTACAGAGATGGCTGTGGAGGGTAACAAGATCCGCAATGTGGTTATCGGTGTAGGGATCAATGTAAACATAAAGAAATTCCCGGAAGAAATGGCAGATAAAGCTACTTCTCTTTATCTGGAAGCAGGACATGAATTTGACAGAAGCGTGGTTCCGGGGCTTGTGATGGAGGCTTTTGAGAAGAATTATGAGAAGTTCATCCAGACCTGTGATCTTAGTCTTCTCAGGGAAGATTATGAGGAACTGCTGGTCAATATGGATCAGCCGGTACGTGTGATCGCTGGGGAAAATTCCTTTGAAGGGATCGCCAGAGGGATCACGGATATTGGTGTGCTGATCGTGGAACGGCAGGATGGTACTTATACTACTGTGAATGCAGGAGAAGTATCTGTGCGTGGCCTTTACAGCTACGTATGATTAGTACAGTGAAAATTAAGGCAAGTCAATATGGTGGTTACTTAATATTCACTGTACTAGGGCAATGGATTAAATGAATCAGTATACATTGCAGGAGAGGAATGAACAGATGTATCAGGACAATATTGTGCTCTGTGGTGCAAGCGCCTATGAGCAGAAATATTATTTTAACGAAGATTTTTCATCTCTTCCGGATCATGTAAAGAAAGAACTGCAGATCATGTGCGTTCTTTTTACAGAGGAGATCGGAGGGATTTTTACACTGGAGTTTGACCAGAACGGAGATCTTCAGTTTAAGACAGAGGCACTGGAGGCTGACGGACGATATGACGATATCGGCGGTGCGCTGCGGATCAAGCAGCTCCGTCAGCAGAAAAGTGAACTTCTGGAATCATTGGAATTATATTACAGGGTCTTTTTCCTGGGAGAAGATCCGGCTGGCATTAAGGAGTAGACTTCATGGAGCTCCGTTGGAAAATAGGCAATGTTGAAATAGAGAATCCTTTTGTGCTTGCCCCTATGGCAGGTGTTACAGATCTGGCTTTCCGCAGGCTTTGTAAAGAACAGGGAGCCGGCCTGATCTGCATGGAGATGATCAGCGCAAAGGCTATCTCCTATCACAATAAGAATACCAAGGCGCTGATGGAGATCGACCCGGTGGAGCATCCGGTATCCATGCAGCTTTTTGGCAATGAGCCGGAATTAATGGCTCAGGTGGCTGCCAGCATCGAGGAACAGCCTTTTGATATTCTGGATATTAATATGGGATGTCCTGTGCCAAAGGTAGTGAATAACGGGGAAGGTTCTGCCCTCCTTAAGGATCCGGAAAGGATTTCCCAGATTATAAAGAGTATTGTGGCTGCCATCCATAAGCCGGTGACTGCAAAGATCCGTATTGGTTTTGAAAAAGAAGCTGTGGATCTGGCGGAAATCGCCAAACGGATCGAAGATGCGGGAGCCTCTGCCATTGCAGTCCATGGACGGACCAGGGAGCAGTATTATTCCGGTCAGGCTAACTGGGATGCCATCCGTAAGGTGAAGGAGGCAGTAAAGATTCCTGTGATCGGCAACGGAGATGTGACTTCTCCTTTGAAGGCAGAAGAGCTGATGAAGCAGACCGGCTGTGATGGGATCATGATCGGACGGGCAGCGGAAGGGAATCCATGGATCTTCCGGGAAATGAATCATTATTTTACTACTGGCGAACTGCTTCCGGGACCATCCAGAGAAGAGCTCTGCCAGATGATCCTGCGGCATGCAAGGGCGCAGATCGGCTTGAAGGGAGAATATATGGGTATCCGGGAGATGCGGAAGCATGTGGCCTGGTATACAGCAGGGCTGCCTCACAGCTCTGCATTGCGCCGGGAATCCAATAATATATCCTCTTATGAAGAGCTGGAGAAGCTGCTGGAGCTGATCCAACCGGAATAAGCAGGACGAACTGGAAAGGAGAACGGGATGGAACAGCTGAAAAACATGGAGATCATCCAGAAGGCATTTGCATATCTGAAGGAAGATGATGACCGTACCCTTAAGGAACTTCTGGAACTGGTACAGATTCCGGCTCCCTCCGGTTTTGAACAGGATCGGGCAGTATGCATCATGGATAAGATGGAAAAGATCGGCCTGGACAATGTTCATATGGATCGGGTGGGGAATGTGTTCGGAATCATTAAGGGCACGGACAAAGGGCCTGTGGTGATGATCGCAGCCCATACGGACACGGTATTTCCCCAGGGGACAGACCTTACCATCAAAAAAGAAGGAAATCGGTATACCTGTCCCGGGATTAATGATGATACAAGGGCCATTGCAGAGATCCTCAGTGTGGCCAGGGCTATGAAGGCTCTGGATATCCATGGGGAAGGAGATATTATCTTCTGCGCCAATGTATGCGAGGAAGGTCTGGGCGACCTAAAAGGTGTAAAATACATTTTCAGGGATCCACATGCCTGTGATGGTTTTATCACGGTAGATAATGTGGTTCCCGGTGGGATCATCCATACTGCCACCGGAAGCGAACGATATCTGGTAACATTTGCAGGACCGGGCGGTCACAGCTTCAGTGATTTCGGACTTCCCAATCCTGTTCACGCAATGGGAAGGGCCATCAGCCGGATCGCAGATTTTCAGGTAAAAAAGCTGCCTAAGACCACATTTAATGTAGGTATTGCGGAGGGCGGCACATCTGTAAACAGTATTCCGGAGAGATGCTCCATGCTTGTGGATCTGCGGTCTGACAGTGCAGAAGAATTATCAGCACTATCCGCACAGTTTAAGCAGGCTGTAGAAGAAGCTGTCAGTGAGGAAAATGCCCGGTGGGATACAAAAGAGAAGGTGACAGTTACCTTTGAGGAAAAAGGCAGACGTCCGGCAGGAGCACAAAGGCCGGATGAGCTTATTGTCCGGGCTGCCTGGGATGCTACAAATGCTGCCGGTTATACGCCGGTATTTCATGATGCATCCAGTACAGATGCTAATATCCCGATTTCCATGGGGATTCCGGCAGTGGCTCTGGGCCGTGCAGGAGATGGGGGAGATACCCATACGGTTCACGAATGGTTTCAGCCTGAGGAGGCATGGAGGGCACCCCAGAAGGAATTGCTGCTTATCCTGGCACTTTCCGGGTTCCGTGGTTACAGGGAGTATCAGCTGCCTGTGAGAGAAGCGTAATTGCGGATATTTCCTAATTTGATAGAGTTTACGATCCTGTCTGTAGGCGAAATGACTTGCAGACGGGATTTTTTTATGCAAATTGTATAATATAAATTCCTGATTTTGGTTGAAAAATGCATTTTATACCATTATAATGAATGTAACTAACCCATTAAGTGGAAAAATGCTCAAAGAGCGAGCAACTATCAACATCATAACTGGGTGGGCTGCAAAGCTGCCAACCGGTTATGAGCAAGCAGCGAAGCGGATCATGAATATCCGCTGACGAGAAAGGGAGAATGTGCATGAGGCATAAGGAAGTATGGAAACGTCTGGGTGCATGGACGCTGGCCTTTTCCATGGTGGCAGGAAGCTGCCCATCCATGGCATTGGCAGAAGAAGTGGATCAGCAGATCGTGGATGTGGAGGAGTTTTCAGATCAGGAGCAGGCAGCCGAGGAGCCGTCAGTATAAGAGATGCCTGTAGAAGATGTATCTGAGGATGAGTTTACAGCGTCACCGGAAGAGGTGATAGATGAGAGTGCAGAAGAACCTACAGAATTTACCTGTGAAGAGGTAGAGGATATAGATCTTCTCAGTGATAATGCAGAAGACCCAGATGAGGGGGAAGATCCGGATGATGAAGGGATTACCGGTTATGATCTGACTATAGATTTTGAGACCGGAGACTGGCATATGCTGCCTGGCACTGAGATGAAAATATTAACATCCGTTATAGCACGGTATGATGACGATGGTGATGATGCCATAGATTATGAACTGGAACTTTTCGATGGCCTGGAAGTGGAAGATGGTACAGTAGCATATGACAGTGATCTGATCGATGTTACCATTAATCAGGACGACAACTCTTTGCTTGTAAAGGCAAAAGAGGATGTGAACGGGGCAACCGAGATTTGCATCCAGGCAGTTACCGGAACCGGAGAGGACAAAGAGGTTTTGGCTCAGAATAAGGTCCGGGTGGAAGTAAGACCTGCTTATGATGTGCTTGAGCCACAGGAACTGCTGGAAGAGGGAAATGAACTTTTGGTAGGCCAGCAGCTGGATCTGTCAAATCTTCAGGTACTTCATTATACTTCTGAGAAAGATGAACCTTCTATAAGGAAGGATGTACGCTTCCGACTGGTTGATCCAGATGAGAATGCCTGGTATGTGAAGAAAAGTGAAAGTGACGGTGCGGCAGACTTTCCTGAAGTTTACCGCAGGACAGCTGATAATACACAGCTTACCATTATCGCAGATGTAAAGAAGGATGATGGGGAGTGGGAAGAGATCTGCAGCAGGACTTTCTGGTTTGATGAGCTGGAGTATGGAGTATGGCTCGAGAACCTGAGAGGTGAAAACTCTGATAGTACTTATGTATTTGACAATGAGGAGCATTATTGGGTAGGGCTTAATACCGAAAATCTGGAAGATAAGGTCAATTGTGAGATCCGCTGGACAGTTGGCAAAAGAACAGAGGTAGACCAGGATGGTAAAGACCATTTTACCCCCTGCATTGGAACTGATGAGAATGCTTTCTGGACCGCAGATGATGACATGCTCTATATTGATGGCACCAAATTTGCAAAAGAATACCAGAATCTGGAACAGGATTGGTGGTATGTGATCCGTGTAGAGGTTGTAGGATACCTTTATGCAGGAAATGAGCTGCCAGTGGAAGAACTTACACTGTGTACAGATGAAGCCGGTCTGGATCTTGCGAAATCCCGGTATGAGTATTTCTTTGAGAATGACAACAGATCTGTTCTTGTGGATCAGGATATCTGGATCAATAATCAGGGAGACTGCTATATAGAGGATGGTAATAGTCCTACGGGAGGCGATGGAAACTTCCGGATCACCGGTGTTGAACTGGAAGGCAATGATGATATTTTTGAAGTGACAGAAAATGACGGTGGCTGGAATCTTCATGCAAATCGTCCGGGTCAGGTGAAAGCACTGATTTCCTATCTGGATTGTCAGGAAGCTGAACAGGTACATGAGACAGAATTCTATGTAGAAAAGGATCTGTACAACCTAGATATTGCGTATCCTAATGATAATAATTCCCTCCTTCCGGGAAGTACTATGGAGCTTCCTGTAACACTGCATCATGAGTGGAGATACAGTGATGAGAAGATGGGTGACGAAGATATTGAGGACTTCTCTCTGGAACTGCTAGAATATGAAGATGGAGATCTGTATGATCAGGAGCTTTTGAAGGACGTTTCCTTTATCCAGAAGGATGGCAAAACATATCTTCATGTAGAGAGTACGGATGGCGAAAGCCGGGGTGAGACAGCCATCTATGTGAGGGCTTCCATAAAGACAGATCAGGATGAGATCGTGCCTGTTGCTGAGAATGAGTTTTATTTTGGAGTGTGGGATGAATACGATTTTATATCTGTAGCAGAAGAAGTTCCCAATATTCCGGTTGGCGGTACTCTGGATCTGAACAGCCTGGGGATCTCTACACAGCATGTAAAAGGTGATGAGATAACAACAAGAGACGATGTTGAATACACCTGGGAGGTTGATCGGAATCTTTGGTCTGCAAAATCACCGGTAGGCGAAATATTCCCATGGTTTACCAGGATTGGAACTGATGGCACAAATGTGACGGTTATTGCTAATATCATGAATGACGGTCAGCTGGAGGAGATCGGCCGCAGAAATTTCTCATTTGACTGGCTTGATTATTCCGTATGGTTTAAGAACCTTCGTGAGGATGGCGGCACCTATGTGTTTAATAACGAAACAGATTACGTTCTTCAGCTTAATACAGAGAACCTGAAAGACAAAGGGGAAGAACTTTGCAGGATCGGTTGGGAAGTAGGTATCCGTACAGAAGAGAACGATGATCTGGGAACCATTGACACACCTTTCTGGGAAGCTGATGCAGAAGACATTTCAAAACTCCATTTTAACGGCGAGAAGCTGGCTGATGTTCAGAAGAGTCTGCAGGATGGACAGTGGATCGAGATTCGTGCCCATGTGATTGCAGGAGCACCGGGAACAGATGGTACAGAGGTGTTTGAGCAGAGAGCTGGCATATACTCAAAAGAAGCCGTAGAAGATTATCAGCATTTTACCTATGGCATGGCTATGTTTAAGGGACAGCGCATCTGGATTGGCAAGGAATTCAACTGCTACGTGGAGAACAGTGAGTATCCAGGAGGCGAATACATCCCATGCAGGATTAAAGGAGTACAGATGGAGAGCCTGGAGGAAGATGATTCCGAGCTGCCTTTATCCTATGAAGAAAAGGATGACTGTTATATCTTTACAGGCGACACCTACGGTGGCACCCGTGTAACATTTACCTATGATGATATTCATGATCAGGAGCAGACGCATACCTTTGATATCTGGGTAACTGATACGATCTATTCAGTGGAAGCTGAGTTTGAAAACGACTGGCAGATGCTTCATGGAGAAAGCCAGACCATCAGCTTCAAGGCATATGAAGAAGTACAGGATGAAGAGGGCAATCTTAAGTCCAAAGAGATCCCGGCTGATCAGTATTATATTGAGATGGATGGAGAGTATCCCACAAATCTTGCCTCTATAGAAATGGCAGAGAATAAAGCACTTGTGCAGGCTACGAAGAGTAACGATGAAGGCGAATTTGGTATTGGCTTCCGGGCTGTATCTAAGAAAACACATTATGATGAGAAAGATCAAACAGAGTATCCGGACTGGGATGCTTATACCAACATCAATATTTCTGTAAGAGATCTGTATTACAATGTACAGCTGGAAGGCTGGGACGACAACAGTGATATAGGTGCTAAAGTTGGTTCTGTTGTAGATCTGAACCAGTATAATCCTACTGTTGAATATGCAGGCCTTGATCCTGAAACCGGAGAAAAGGTTACAGGTACACTGGATAGTGAAAATGTGCACTGGTTTGTTGCATATAATGATGAGAAATGGACACCAACACCTGAGAATGCAGAGCAGGACATCAAGGCTCTGGTACGTATGGCAGGCACAGAAACACAGATCGTACTGGTAGCACAGGAACTTCATGGTGATCGTTATGGTAATGAGTTCTGGGAAGAGGTAGCAGAAAAAGAGATTTATTTCGACCGTATCTTAAGCAAGAATCAGGACGTAATGATCTCTGAACTGAGAGATCAGGAGTTTGGCTATACATGGATCTATAATAATGAGATCTGTGGGCTGAACATCCAGATGCCGGAGTTGGCACCTACAGACAAGACACCGGAAATTTCCTGGAGTCTGTATGGATATCAGGGCAAAGAAAAAATCAATATTTCCGAAGAAAATTATGCAGTAAGTGCAGATGGAACCATGCTCATGCTTTATGGTGCAAAACTGTGGAATACCTATAAAGAAATGGGTATGCCAAGTTCTCTCTGGGTTCATGCAGAAGTGAAGATCGGTGATGAACTGATCGGTGAGGATGAGGCAGCTGTTTTTGTAAGACAGTCAGAGGAAGTTTGTGACCATCAGTGGAAGGATGAGACTGTTACGGATCCGACCTGTGGTGTTGACGGCTCCAGCGTACAGCGCTGTGAGATCTGCGGAGATACAAGAATTCAGGTACTTCCGGCAACAGGAGCACATACCTGGGGTGAATGGACAGTAACAAAAGCAGCAACCTGCACAGAGGCAGGAGTAAAAGAAGCAAAATGTGCAGTATGCAGTGCTGCAAAGACAGAAGCGATCCCGGCAACAGGAGCACATACCTGGGGCGACTGGGTAGTAACAAAGGCAGCAACCTGTACAGAGGCAGGAGTAAAAGAAGCAAAATGTACAGTATGCGGTGGCACTAAGACAGAAGTGATCCCGGCAACAGGAGTGCATACCTGGGGCGAGTGGACAGTGACTAAAGAAGCAACCTATGTGGATGCTGGTGAGAAGACAAGAACCTGTGGTATTTGTGGTGCAGCAGAGAAAGCACAGACAGAGCCTTATATTCTTCCGATCAAGAGGAACCAGACAACATCCCTTGTGATCCCGCTGGCATCAAAAGACAGTATCAAGACTGTGACTTCTTCCAATAAGAAGATCGTAACAGTTAAGAAGCTGAAAAAGAACACTATCCAGCTGAAGGCTTCCAAGAAGTCAACAGGAAAGGTAGTTATCACTATTGTAACAGCGAAGAAACAGAAGAAGACCATTCAGGTCAATGTACAGAAGGGCAGTGTAACTGCATGGTCACTTTCCGGTGTACCTGAAGAAGTGACACTGAAGCTGAAACCGCAGAAAAAGAAAGTTTATCAGCTGAAACCGGTTGTAACACCTGTCACCTGTCTCACAAAGGTTACTTACAGTTCTTCCAATAAGAAGGTGGCAACTGTAAGCAAGACAGGAAAGATCACTGCAAAGAAAGCAGGAACAGCTGTGATCACTGTAAAGGTTGGCAATAAGATAAGCGCTAAGTGCAAAGTTACAGTAAAGAAGAAATAATGAAGAGGCAGGGAATCTTGTCTGCAGCAGGACTGCAGGCGGATTCCTGGTATGGCAACAAACAGGGGACTGCATTTGCAGCCCCCTGTAATTCTTAAAGGATATATGGATCAATGAGATAATGCTTTCTTTTTCCGCAGGATCACCCAGATCAAAATAGCAAAGAACAGAATAAATAAAACGGAGCAGGACAGCAGATAATTCAGGGATGCACCCATGATCCCCAGTTTCTGTACCATTGCCCTGGCCGGAAGAATGGTGATCAAAGCAGTCAACGCATAGACAGGAAGGATACATGCGCCTTTTCGGATGGCGATCAGGATATTGTAGATCATGTATACCTCCGCACCGATGCCTCCGCCTATAAGAAGCACGATAAAATGAAGCTTATAAGGAGACAGATCCACTCCGTAGATCAGCTCCAGCAGAGTCCTTCCCAGCAGATGTCCGGCAATTACGATACCGCCGCAGCAAAGGAAGATGATCCCGATGATACGTGCTACATACAGAATAAATTTCTTTAAATTATTTTCCCACCACAGTCCTGCAATGGTGGTGATCATTGGCTTGAATACAAATTCGCACATCAGTGTGATCACGAAGGAAGGCATAAATAAAATGCTGTAATAGGTCTGATATTCATCCGTCATCACATTGGACATAGCGTACTTTGGCACATTGTAAAGCAGCAGGGAGAGAAAAGTACCTGCAAACAGCGGGGTACACATTTTCAAAAGCTCCAGTACATGAGAGAACTGAAAGCCCTGCTTCTCCTGCTGAGTGGCAATATGCCGGGTAGCCCAGGAATTAACCACAAGGCATAACAGCAGGGATGTAATGGCGGTTGCCCCACAGGTAAGGTAAAGATTCCTGGTGAAATACAGCAGAAGGGTAAAGAAAACTGCAGAATATACATTACGTACTGCCAGCATTTTACCCATAAGCTCTACATGGTAATTCTGCTGAAGGTTGCCGTGAAATACATCTTCTACTGCATCGATCATCTTCATCATAATGACAAAAATACTGATGGCAATATATTCTCCTGAAAAGCTGTAAGCACTGTAAATGATACCAAAAAGCATCATGGCAGCACAGGAAAATACACGGGATACTTTGTATTCGGTAAAAAGATATTTATGATCCAGGTCTGTAGCCTGGAAGGTTCGCATCCCGTAACGTCCAACCTGGAGAAGCAGCTGTGCAGTGGCATAACTAAGGGAGAAAAATCCGGCAAGCTCTACTCCGCACAGTCTTGTAACGATCAGCAGATAAAGAAAGGAAGATGCTGAATAGCAGGTACTTCCGATCATATTCCACAAAAAGGCTTTTTTAACATTTTTTTCTTTGTTTACGTATTCGATGGTAAGTCACATTCCTTTCCCATTATTTCTTTTTCACAAGCAGGGTCTTGTACATTTTTCCTGCAAAACCATAAAGCCCGGTTTTACGTAAAAACGGGGTAACTTTACGGATCACTTTTGTGAGGAAGGAGCCCTGCATATATTTACGCATAACCGTTTCTTTGTCAGTGGTTTCTGTATATTCATGCCAGAAATCGGACTGCTTTGCAGGCGGTTTTGCAGAGTATTCCAGGTGAGGCTGCCAGCTGGACTTTTTGGAAACAGGCTGGTAATCTGCGTTTTCTTTTAACTGGTCAAACAGCTTTTGGCCTTTCTCTGTATTTACAAGAACCAAATTCACGCCGCCTTCCACATCAAAGGTAACGCCTGCGTTTTCCACATTCCAGAAATCACCAAGAGTGAAGTCACCAGGCCGTTTATAGCTGGTGTAATGGCAGTGGAAGCAGGAAGGGCGGTTCCCGTAAAGACTGAGGAAGAACCGGTTAAAGGAAAACTCTTCCATTACTTTTTCCAGATTGCCTTTTTCCAGGGTTACATCCATGATCTGCTTTTTCCAGGAAACCCGTTTGCTTCGCATGTTGATCCCTGTGATCCGGTCATCCCTGGCAATATATTTTTCCTTCAGGATCTTAAGGTAATCTTTCCACAGCATCCGGCTTGGAACACCGTGGCAGATATTGTCACAGGTATATAAATTATCTGTGGGAATGCGTCTGGTACGAAGGAACTTCTGAACGCCTGCGATCTGGCAGGGAGTGCCGGTAAGGAGAACAGTCCTGCCGGATTTCAGATCCTGTGACAGGGAAGCATAAACCACGGAAAGGTCACTTTCCACATATTTGGAGGTACGGAAAGCGGCAGCCTCTTCCATGGACTGTGCCCGCATGTGGAGAACCTTGTAATCTTTGTCAAAGGCAACTCCGTATACCACTCCGTCCTGGGAAAAGATCCATTTGGCCAGCAGTGTGAACATACCGCCGGATGAGCTTTCCTTCAGAACCTGGGTATCCCGGCTACGAAGGGCATAAATATCCGGGGAAGCATCTACACCTGTAAATGTGTCCTCCATAGGACAGACCTTCTGGCAAAGACCGCAATCCACGCATTTATCTTCGTCTACGATCGGATAATAAAAGCCGCATTTATCGTGTTTCATTGTAATGGCAGATTTGCCGCAGATGTTGGCACAGGCCATACATCCGCAGCAATCGCTTTTCTTTTGATTTTCGGTAAACATATTACAGATCAATCCTCCTGTCCCTTTACCAGGCTGCGAAGCTGTGCCAGAGACTCTTTGCGGAACCGGGCAATCTCTTCATTGGCAAAGGTAAAATCAATAGGCTGGGTAAGCTCTTCATCACTTACATTATCAATGGTACGGTGGGAAAGGCCTACCATCTTAAGCAGCTGCTGTACCCTGCGGTTCATATGATGACCGTTCACCATGGCGAAAAAGTTACGGTTGAAAAGCAGGGAATAAACAACACCGTGGAAGGAGTCGGAAATTACGTATTCTGCATTTTTGAAAAGTCCCATCCACTGGGCCGGGCCAATGGCAATCTTGCAGCTGCAGTTCATCAGGCCTACAAGTGGGAATGGAATATAAACTACTCTCAGGCCGGTTTTCTTTTTCAGGCGGCGTACAAAGTCCACCAGTTCTTTGTTGATTCCTAGCTGATAAACCAGGATGTATTTGCTTTTGCGTCTTGGTTCTTTTACTAAAGGTGCCCATTCTTCGGCTGTAAGCAGTAGGGTGGGATCACAGGTAATACCCGGACGATTGCCGGTAAGGCTTTCCACAATGTCTGCGCCATAGTCTTCACGAACCAGGATCTGGTCAAAATCCTTCAGCAGGGAACTGTATTTCTCCCGGTACTGCTTGGGCGGTTCATGTTCGCCGATGCTGGCTGCATAGCTGCATTTCTTCTTGCCTTTTTTTACAAAATCAAGAAAATAGGTGGTATCAAAATTGGTCAGTTTATAATCCCAGATCTGGTCGCTGCCTGCAATGTAAATATCGTATTTGCCTGCAACAGCCCCCATATTTCCTTTAGAAACAGGCTCACTGTAGCGCATGTGCTTCCGGAAAAGGTTGCACTGTCTCCGCCTTGGGATATAACAGATGTGTCCGATAGCACCGTAAATATAATTGAAAAGTCCTTTTTTCTTAAGATTCACAAGACGGAAGGGATTGCTGATATAATCGCAGCGGTAATCGATGATCTCCGGATAAGTGCCCATTTCTTTAAGCTTCCGCTGGAGGGCATAACTCTGGAGAATCGCCCCGTAATTGTCATAATCGTGGAATGTGATCACGCCTACACGCTTTTTTTCCATTTTTTTCCTCCATAAATGTATTGTCATGTATGAAAGTCGGCTGCAGGCCGGGACTTTCACAGTAAAAACAAAGAGGCTTTGTATGTATCAGCCTCTTTCCTGTTCTCTTTAACTATAACATAACTATATCATAAGAAAGAAAAAAGTAAATAACAATTCCTGGCAGAGGGGAATTTTTGTTTGCTATTTGCCTGGGGTATGGTATACTGTCAGCAGATATATTTTACAATGGAGGGTTTTTCATGGCAGATAAAATAGCAGTTCTGATTCCCTGCTATAATGAAAGTAAATCTGTGGCAAAGGTTGTGCAGGATATGAAAGCAGCACTTCCGGAAGCTACGATTTACGTATATGACAACAATTCTACAGACGGTACAGATGAGATTGCCCGTAAAGCCGGGGCAGTGGTTCGTTATGAGCATCAGCAGGGTAAGGGAAATGTGATCCGCAGCATGTTCAGGGACATTGATGCCCAGTGCTATCTGATGGTGGACGGAGATGATACTTATCCGGCAGAGTATGCCAGGGAGATGTGCGATAAGGTACTGAATGAGGGCACAGACATGGTGGTTGGAGACAGACTTTCTTCCACATATTTTACTGAGAACAAGCGTCCGTTCCACAATTTCGGCAATACGATTGTGCGTGGAAGCATTAACCGGCTGTTTCACAGCGGGATCAAGGATATTATGACCGGATACCGGGCAATGAGTTATCAGTTCGTTAAGACATATCCGGTCCTTTCAAAGAATTTTGAGATTGAGACAGAGATGACGATCCATGCCATTGACAAGAACATGCAGGTAGATAATGTGATCGTAGATTACCGTGACCGGCAGGAGGGCAGCGAATCCAAGCTGAATACATACACAGACGGGTTTAAGGTGATCCGGACCATTATCCGTATGTATAAGGATTACAGGCCTATGCAGTTCTTTTCCATTATTGCAGCCATCTTGTTTGTTCTTGGCGCAGGATTTTTTATTCCCATCTTCACCAAGTATCTAAGAGTGGGAGTTGTGACCAAGATCCCAAGCCTGATCGTGATCTGTTTTGTGATCCTGACAGCGATCATCTGTCTGTTTTCAGGGATTATTCTGTCCACCCTGGTGCAGCAGCACAAGCAGAATTTTGAATTTCAGCTGCAGGAAGTGAATATGCAGTATAAACGTCTTTTTCCGGAAGAATAGAAGCAGATAAAAAACAGATAATTTACAGGAAGTGAAACTGGCAAATTCTAAAGAGCAGAAACAGATAAATTTCACAAGAATAAAAAAGAAAATGGGAAAACCTCACTTGACAAGAAGTGGGGTTTTCGTTATAATACAGAAATTGTGAATACACTGGGATTTTTGTACCCTTTTTTACTTGTAAAAAAGCACAGAAAAACAGTGAACAGACAATGAATGTAATAACCGGAGCGGCATAAATTATAGGAATAACAACGTATTATCCGGATTGAAAGGAAGTAAGGCAGATGGAAGAAAAGAAGAACTTACTAACCTATGCGGGACTTAAAAAGCTGGAAGAAGAGCTGCATGATTTAAAGGTAGTAAAAAGAAAAGAAGTTGCGGGCAAGATCAAAGAAGCCAGAGAGCAGGGAGACCTGTCAGAGAACGCAGAGTACGATGCTGCAAAGGATGAGCAGAGAGATATTGAAGCACGTATCGAAGAGATCGAGAAGATCCTGAAGAATGCAGAGGTTGTTGTTGAGGATGAAGTAGACCTTGACAAGATCAATGTAGGCTGCAAGGTTAAGGTTCATGATTATGAGTTTGAAGAGGATATTGAGCTGAAGATCGTTGGTTCTACAGAGGCTAACAGCCTTCAGGGCAAGATTTCCAATGAGTCTCCGGTAGGTAAGGCACTGATCGGCGCACATACAGGAGATGTGGTTGAGGTAGAGATGCCATCCGGTATCATGAAATACAAAGTTCTTGAGATTCAGAGAAACGTATAAGACTTTATCTGCCGTTCAGAGGCGCAAGGCCATGGGCGGCAGAAATTTTTAAGAAGATAGGGAGGCACGAAAGTGGCAGAGCAGAAGAAGCAGGAACAGGATTTAAACCAGCTGCTGAAAGTCCGCAGGGAGAAGCTTGCCGAACTGCAGGCAGAGGGAAAAGATCCTTTTAAAATCGTTAAATATGATGTAACACATCACAGCCAGGATGTTAAGGATCAGTTTGAAGAACTGGAAGGAAAAGATGTAACTATCGCCGGACGTATGATGTCCAAGCGTGTAATGGGTAAGGCATCTTTCTGTCATGTACAGGACCTGAAGGGCATGATCCAGTCATATGTGGCAAGAGACAGTATCGGAGAAGAATCATACAAAGAATTCAAAAAGCTGGACGTAGGCGATATCATTGGTATTAAAGGACAGGTTTTCCGTACAAAGACCGGAGAGATCTCTATTCATGCTTCCGAGGTGACACTGCTTTCCAAGAGCCTTCAGGTTCTTCCTGAGAAATTCCACGGACTGACCAATACAGATACACGTTATCGTCAGAGATATGTAGACCTGATCATGAATGCAGAGGTAAAGGATACATTTATCAAGCGTTCAAGGATCTTAAGCGCAGTTCGCCGTTATCTTGACGGACAGGGCTTTATGGAAGTAGAGACACCTATGCTGGTATCCAATGCCGGCGGTGCTGCCGCAAGACCTTTTGAGACTCATTTCAATGCACTGGATGAGGACTTCAAGCTTCGTATTTCCCTGGAGCTTTATCTGAAGAGACTGATCGTAGGCGGTCTGGAAAGAGTTTATGAGATCGGCCGTGTATTCCGTAATGAGGGCCTTGACACCCGTCACAATCCGGAGTTCACACTGATGGAGCTTTATCAGGCATATACAGATTATCACGGCATGATGGATCTTACCGAGAACCTGTACCGTTATGTGGCACAGGAAGTTCTGGGTACTACCACCATCGTTTACAACGGTGTTGAGATGGATCTGGGCAAGCCGTTTGAGAGAATCACCATGGTAGATGCAGTTAAGAAATATTCCGGTGTTGACTTTAATGAGATCCATACACTGGAAGAGGCAAGAGAAGCTGCAAGAGAGCATCATGTAGAGTTTGAGGAGCGCCATAAGAAAGGCGATATCCTGAACCTGTTCTTTGAGGAGTACGTTGAGGAGCATCTGATCCAGCCTACATTTGTTATGGATCACCCGATTGAGATTTCTCCTCTTACAAAGAAAAAACCGGAGAATCCGGATTATGTAGAGCGTTTCGAGTTCTTCATGAACGGCTGGGAGATGGCAAATGCTTACTCCGAGTTAAATGACCCAATTGACCAGAGAGCACGTTTTGCTGCTCAGGAAGAGCTGTTTGCCCAGGGTGATGAGGAAGCAAACCACACAGATGAAGACTTCCTGAACGCACTGGAGATCGGTATGCCGCCTACAGGTGGTATCGGCTTCGGTATCGACCGTATGTGCATGCTTCTTACAGATTCCGCAGCTATCCGTGATGTGCTGCTGTTCCCTACAATGAAGTCCATCAAGGAATGACCACAAGATATTGTGCCGTAAAGAGATAAAAAACCACTATATGATGTGGTTTTGGCAAAAACAGTCTCCCTTAGTACATATTTAGTACATAAAATTAATGCCCGAATATGTACCAATACGGACGGAAATCAAGATAAAGATTGTAGGAAGAACACAATCTGCAGAGAGATATTTTCCAAAAAACACGGAAAATATCTCTCTTTTTTATTGTCTTGTTATTGTCTGAAGAAACTCGTACATAAAGTACATATTTTGGAAAAGGAGCAGGAAAATGGGAAAGGTAATCTGCGTAGGAAATCAGAAAGGCGGCGTGGGAAAAACAACTACTTGTGTGAATCTTGGCGCTGCACTGGCATTATCAGGCAAAAAAGTGTGCTTGATCGACCTGGATCCGCAAGGAAATCTGACTCAGAGTCTCGGTTATCGGAATCCGGATGAGATGGAATATACGATCGCTGAGGTATTGAAGTCCGAAATTCAACTTTGCGACAATTTGTCGCAAGGTTGTTACAGAGGGCTTAACTGAATAAGCAATACCAGTATAATCCATTCCTGACGTTTGGTCTATTAAAGTGCGCCATTTTTTCAAATCTTATTACACTTCTGTACTGTTCTGGATAATATTTACTTTTCAAGGTTCATCCAACCGACGAATCTTTGTTGGCAGGCTCAAGATTCCGAGAGCCTATCGATATGTTTCCGATTACTGACGGAGGACATGAGTTAGTATAATTGTTTTCTCGTGCCACGTCGAGACCGTAGTTTTGCTGACAAGAAATACATAATGGGAGGCTGAAAAAGCCTTATTTAAAGGGATTTCTGCGATTCGGGGTCATCACGATCCGGGGTTGCAGAGATCCCTTTTTCTGTTCGCGGGAACTTATCGAGGCTTTATTTTTCAGAGGGTTGTGGTACCACTTTTGCTTTTCGGCAGGTTGTGGACACGATTTTGCTTTTTGGCAGGTCGAGGACATGATTTTACTTTTCCTGGAAGAATGAAGGGCGGCATCAGGATGTAGAGTCCTGGTGCCGCCATTTTCAGTTAACTACGGTTGTACTTCTTGCCGATGGCAAGGGCCTTGGAATAGAGGTAGTACGTTTGCCGCTTAGTGATTCCAAGCTCTGCTGCAATCTCTTCGTTTGAAAGTCCATCACGTTCCTTCATTTCAAAGACCTGAGTGATGAGTGGATTCTCCTTATTCAGCATCTCCCGGATCTCCTCATACTGAAGTTTCGCGTCAAGCTGCTCGATCATACGAGTGTCAGCTTCACCTTCATACCCGGATTCGACCATCTCATCACGGGACATGACTCTGGCTTTATGCTTGTCGCGATACTCCGGGAACGGGCATTCACGGCACCGGTTGCATTCTGGACACATGATAAGTGTGCCTTTACGCTTTCCCGGAACCTGGCAGCGGCGGCTGCGGTACTCATCACGGTGTTTCGCTCGAAGGTCCTTCAGCATCAAATCGTAGATATGCTTCGGAGCAGGGGTCAAATGAACAATGACTTTTTCACTTCCGATGCGCCAGGTTTTACAGTCCGCCTGTGTGATTCCAAGAGACTCAAAACTTAGAGTGGCGGCTTACTGCCGGGTTTCCACTGAAACCGACGAGCAGGCTACCAGCTACGAGGCTCAGATTGAGCATTACACAGAGTACATTAAGAAGAATCCTACTTGGGAGTTTGCGGGCATCTACGCCGACGATGGTATTTCCGGCACCAACACCAAAAAGAAAGAAGAGTATAATCGGCTAATCGATGACTGCATGGCAGGCCAGATCGAAATCTTATCGGCGGTATGGATACAATCACACGATAGCTTTGGAAATGAACCCCCTTTTGAATACCCCTTGAACCCCCTAATCCTTGATAGAGTAGCGTGAGCGCCCCCAATGCTGGAGGCGCTCATATCTTTTCAGTTCATTTTCAAATTATAAATCATCTTCTATTTCATAGTTTGATGTGATATGTGCGATAATTTCTTCTTCATCTTCCTCTTGTGACAGATAGAGCAGAATCTTCGAGGTGGGTATTGTTGCCTTAAATAATCGACCCCGGTAAAAGTCGCTACTTTCAGCGATATGCCGTTTTAACGACCAGGAAAGGCCCGGCAATTCTTCATCTTTCGACGTCCCACGAAAAACAGTAATACTTTCTCCGAAGCCTTGAATCGCTTCAAGTTCTTCCTGAAACATGATATCATTACGATCCACATCCTCAAGCATCTTTAAGCGCATTTCTACAGATACATTTGCAGTATTGAATTGGAGAAGTCTCCTCAAATAATAAGCATATAACTCTTTTGGAATCTTCCCTTTGAATTTATACAAGTACTCGTATGATGGTAACGCATCATGTGGGTTGCCGGACTGCCTTATACATTCAGCGACTTCTGGGTAATCGTCTAATTGATCAAGCCAAACTCTATTATTTAAACTCATATCAGATGCCCTCTATCATCGACAAGCTTTGTTTCATACCGATTATCTCTACAGAAATACTGTCCATTTTTCAAGTTGCCTTTATCCCAGCAAAACCTTTATTCTCTTTGCCAGGATATCTTTCCGCTTACTATAGAACTCCTCAAAATGCTCGATACCAAGCGGCACTCCTTCCGGAATCATCGCTTGCCTGCGGAATTCCTCTTGTTGCTCGGCGTTCATGTCATTGTAGTAATCAATCAGCGGCATGGCACTTTTACTGCCGTTGCTCCGGCCTTCCAGGAGCTGGAGGTTCGGGAGCCTGTTGCGGTTGCCGCGCCATCTCCGCCAATCCTCCATAGAAACGGAAACAGGCTTATTGCCGTCGAACCTTTCATATGGATGGAGATGATCCTGCTCATACTTGAAGTTCTTATTCGTCCAGTCCAGGCAAAGATAGTACAGAGCGTCCCCGGCCACGCGGCTGCCCTTTTCGGCATTCAGGATATCCTCGATTTTACCGTCGGTCACGCGGAGGTCTGTGATCTGGTCGAGCATTTCCACCGTGATTTCATAGTCGTAGCTGTTGATGTTGCTCTTCATCTGCTGCAGCTTGCCGGTCGTGCCCGACTGGAAGTATGTGAAGAGGATCGCCCTCATCAGGTAGGCTCTGATGGCTTCCGTATTATCCGCGTAACTCTCCGGATTGTAATAGATGTAGTACAAAACCGGGAGCAGGACGTTCCAGCTGCTCGAAAACCGGCTGACCTCGATTTTCATTCCCTTTAGCACGGATTCCAGGTTTTTGAGCGCCTTTTTGAACGCCGTCCAGTTGTTCTTCAGTTCCTCCGCGATCTTCCGGCTGATGGTGGACTTTACAACATCGCCGTAGAGCATAAGGGCAGAGCGGATGATAAAGTCTGAACCGAACCCGACATAGGAGTCGACCAGTATTTTGCCGAATTCCGTCTTGGCGCTCGGCCAGTACGCCTCAAGGATGGACATGGTGATCTCGGATTTTTTGAGGGCTTTGCCGCCGCTGTTGAAACGGACGAACATTTCAAGAGCGTCATCCTGGTTCATATCGTGAATCTCGGTATACCGGATCAGCTTCTCCACGAATATTTTCTGATACAGTTTGTGCAGTGTTTTCCTCGCGTACTCTTTGCTGTCCGCGGGGACGTTGGCTATGGCGTCCTCGATTGCCTTATCCCTTGTGGAGTCATCCCGGAACTTGTCCTGCAGGATAGTCCGCAGTTCAAACTGGGTCGGGCTAAGTCGCCCAACTTTCTCGCTGAACTTGATGTCGAATTTCTTGCTGTTGTATTCTTCCTCATCAACATCCAGCTTGTTTTTGTTCAGCTCAATAAGCAGCTTTGTGACGGTGCCACCGACATTGCCTCTCCGTGCGTATTTCTGGCGGATAAAGGAATCCCCAAGCAGGGAGAGGTAAAGGGACGTCAGGCGCTGCTGTCCATCCAATATCGCTGTGTCCGTGACAGCCACATTGATGTCGGTCAGTTCATAATTGACGCTATCCGCCTGTTTCCGGTTATCGAACGTGACCGTAGTGAGGAAGTTGCAGAAATAGGTATCCCAAGTGACGTTATTATCATCGACGTGCCAGAACAGGAACGTTGCAATCGGGTAATCCAGAAGGATGGAGTCCCAGAGCTTTTCAATCTGCTCCATGCTCCAAACGAACTGGCGCTGGAAAGCGGGCATCACATACTTTCCGTCTTTAATATCCCGTCTTTGACAGCATTTTAAAGAAAAAAGTCCTGTAGCCCGCTCTGGTGGCGGATTTCAGGACTTTTATATATTCTATGATTGCACGTTACGCTATCCTTTTTCGCCCCTGCTTCTCTAAAAAGGAAGCCCGACCTCCGTTTCACTACAGTCGGCC
>ONBN01000019.1 GCA_900316115.1 uncultured Eubacteriales bacterium | reverse complement strand
AATCCTACAGGTACAGTATCCCCTGTTTTCGGACTGCTGCCACCGCTATAGCTGGTGCCACCTCCATAACCACCACCATTCCCATTATTTCCACCACTTCCCGGTGCTGTGGATGGTGTAACAGACGGATTTGGTGTTTTGGACGTTTTCTTCGTTGGTACAGGTGTAGCCGATGACGGCACTGGTGTACTGCTTACCTGTGGTGTCGGACTGATGGACGGAGCCTGTGATGGTTCTGGTGTTTCAGACGGTGCAGGTGTTTCTGTTGGAACCGGGGTTGTGGTCAGTTCAGGGGTTGGTGTTGGCGTTTCCTCTGGCTCCCATGTATTGGTAAACTGTACACTTTCCTCTGCACTTAACATGTCAGTTGCAAGACTGGTGCCTGTTGCATGGTCTGATTTCCAGCTGGTTACAAATCCCTGTACCCCCGTCTCGGTCACTGTGTATTTACAATCAGCCGGAACACGAAAGGTTCTTGTTTCTCCATTTTTCAACTTAAAGGAATACTGGCCTTCCTGTGACTTGATCTCTGTCCAGTTTGTCTTTCCATCTGCTGTATATACTTTTCCAATATATTTTCTGTCCTTATTACTATATACTTGAAGATCAAAATCAAATTCCTGGCTAGTGTCATTGTTTTCTACTGTTTTTCCCACTGTAAACTCATGGAATACTGGCAAATTAAAGGATACATCCATATTGGAAATGGTTCCTCCCCGCTCCAGATAAAACAGTTCAAATTCATGGGCAGTTCCCCATGCCCACGCTCCTGTTTCTCCGCCAAAGAAATCGGCTTTTCCTTCTTCTGATTCCTGCAGTCGGAACTCCGGCAGTATATCGGAAAGTGATCTGGTTGCTCCATTCACTGTATAGGTTCCCTGTGTCAGATTAATCTCTCCAGTGATTGCATCATGAATACCGCCAATATCCAATACCAGATGGCCATCAATAAACATCCAGATATCATCATCCCCACTGATTTTAAAGACCATATCAGAACTAGTTTCTTGTCCATCCCCATTCTGCAGTGTGATCACACCATTTTCAGGAACCACAAATTTTTGTGCCATCTTCATACCAAAATGATAGTCTAGTTCCTCTTCTGGAAGGAGATAGGAATTATAATTCTCTTTTCTGGCATTTCCCCAGTATCCCAGATCCTGTTCTATTGCCTCCTGACAGCTGTTAAATGGGAAAAAGCCTGCTGCTTTCCCATTCCATCCCCGAAGTCCCAGTCCATGATCATATTGATGAATCACGCCGTCACTTTCCAACTGTGCATGATGCAAATGACTATTGTAGGAATAGGTATGTGTACTTTCATCATATACAAATTCAAAATCAGCAGGAGTCACTGTCTTGGTGCCTCCTCCAGATGCAGCACTATTATTGTCAAAAATATTGAACGGTACTCCATAACGGAATACTGGAATCCCGTCAGTCAATGTACTTTCCACAATTCCTGCATATCTTTGTGTTTTGTTATCCCCTATGTGATTTAACCGGTAATCATAATTATTTAATGGATCTAACAAAAATTTATATACAGCACTCTGTCCGCTGAAATCTGTTTTTGTAAGCCCCGGGAAATCATAATCAAACAAAGTGACCGGCAACTGCACCATCTTCTGATTTTCTCTCAGACTGTCCGACAGGTAAGAAAATACCCTATCTGTTTCAGAATTCTTAACTGTCTGAAGTACTACTTCCTGTCCACTGATAATCCCATTGCTCTTTGTTCCATAGGTACCAATAGTACCACTGGTATACAAGTTTTCCTGCACCTGGCGGAAAAGTCCACGGTTTGTCCCGACTTCCTGTATGGAATACAATTTCTGGTTTGCAAGTCTGACTTCATAATGGAAGCTATACTTATTGGTAAGAGGAACAATCACAATTGCCTGGTTATCTGCAAGATGTGTATGAAAATAACTGTTACCACCGGCCGCTACTCCCCAACCAGTTTTTGCAGGTCCTGAAATAGGATTATCACTGTCATCAAAGGAATAATAATCCGACAGGTCTATCTTCTGATAAGTTTCGTCCTTATAGCTATATAAATATGCCTGGAACGGAAACTGCATGTCACCTTGCCCCCAGCCAGATGGACTTCCTGTATTAAGCCCATCTTCAGGGGCATAGATTGTTACCTTCACGTCCGGCATTCCGTCAGTACTTTGTGTATCTGCTTCGTATCCTTTTGCCTGATTGCGGATGATCACTCCATTTGTAATATCTCCTGAAATCAATTCTTCAATATTGTTGTTATCTGCCGCATGCGTTCCCCATGAAGTTGCAAGAATCTTTACAGTCTGCACCTGGGGAAACTTTTCATTTTCTGTAGAAACTGTAAGAACCGGCGTGGAAAACGCATATGGCCCAGTTCCATTAAGCTCAGACCACTGGACAGTATCATCTAGCGGATCCTCCGCTGTGGTCATCTGAAAGCCGTTAACTGTGTAATCCTCATATCCCCTGGGACTTTCAGAACCCGTTCCCAGAACAGTTCCTGAAATCTGTGCAGAAAACTCACAGGCTGAAATCTCTGTCAGATCCTGCTGAATTGCCGTGTTGGTGCCGCGCAGATATGGAACGATTGCAAATACAACCGGATCTCCACTTTCATTTTTCATCTGTGTTCCTAAAACCTTGTATCTCAAAAGAAGACTTCCGCCCCACTCAGCATCGCCTGCACATTTATAATAGGACTGTTGATGCGCATCCGTATTTTCATCAATTACTCTGTATATACCGCTTTCATCTTTTTGATATGTTTGTAATACAAAATTTACATTACGTAGATTCGAACTCATCCCAGCAACGCGCTGTTCCGGAAGACTGATGCGGACCTGCAGATACATGTTACTTTTTTTTGATGTATTGCCTGCCTGGTCTTCTTTTTGCACAATAAACTGGATGCCACAATTCGGCAATCCGTTTTCCCTGTAGCCGATTGCATCCATTACATCTGAGCTCTGCATTTCAACAGTCAGATCACCGCATTTGTTATCCTTTGTTTCGCTGGAAAAATGCGTTTTGCACATGTATCCCAGTTCCTGATCTTTTTCTAAAGGAATACCTTGTAAATTATCTGTTACGGACTGGATATAACATTGATTCTTCTGCATCTGCTCTATGCCACACGTAAAACTATATACCGGATATAGGGATTCAATACCAAGATATCCTCCGGCTTTCAGGGTTTTAAATACTTCTTCTGTGACAGGAAGATACTTTGAATACTCTGCTCCATAATAATAAACCTGATGCTCATTCTGGAAAGAGGATGCTCCATCCAGCAGCGTCGTTCCTGTGAACTGGCCATCTTTATCATAAACCTTTACTGTAAAATAAAGTCTATCATCGTAAGCCAGACGTCCTCCGTTTAAACCATTTCCATCAGCCTTTATTATCAGCCCAAATACATTGGCAAAATCTTTCCAATTTTCATCAGCTATGGTTTCCAGGCCCTTAAAATGAATCTTCATGATTTCTGGATGATCCGCAGGTACTGTTTTTATTTTCAATGTAACCGTCTGGGTTGGCTGTCCAGATTTAATACGAGATTTTGAAATGATCACATGATTCTGCAGTTTTATATCGGCAGTATCACAGGCAGCCTCTGTAATCAAAGAAGAACTTTCATCCTTTTCTCCATGTGCATTTTTAAGGCTGATTTTGTAAGTAAAGCTATACTGCGAAGTATCCTGAACTGCTGAATCCATATACTTTCTAATGATGGCCTGATCATTTTCGTTATATTTTGATCCAGGAAACCAGGTATAACCATTTTTTGATTCGTCCCACACAACAGGATAAATCAAGGCCTTCTGTTGTTTTCCAAGTCTGCACTCCAAAACACGATTATCATGCCAATCTATATTTCCAGGGTCCACAACCTGGGTAAGGGAAGTTTCATCCCTTTGTACAATATCCCACGTCTTTCCAAGACTTTCCGAATCATACTGTGCCGTTGATAACACATATTCTCCGTTTGGTGCTTTTGTATACACCTGCAAAATATATCTTAATGCATGGCTTCCATTGTATTCATGGCCATGAACTGGTTCTGGCTGAATCACCAAAGGTGTTTCCTGATCCAGCTGGCTTCCGTCAATCACCAGACATCCACTTGTGCTTTCTAATAGATTTGTACTTTCTTTGCTAATATATATATCAAATGTAAGGTTCTGTTCTCCCGTCCATTTATTGTGCGTATCATAGGAATAATGAATCGGCTGTAACAGATCATCATCCTGATCCAGTGTAAGTATCATTGTATTCCGATTCAAAGTTCCCCGACTGAGAGAAATCCAGTCTTCATTAAATGTTCTGTTATTTCTGAAAACAGATAAGTCTACCTGATACACTCCTTCTGAATTAACCGAACACGTAAATTTCCTATCCTTTTGCTTTAATCCTCCTTCGGTAGAATATGTTACCTCCCTGTCATCAAGATTCACCCAGGATAGATAGTTATTATTACATTCCAGATTCTCCAGATTTGGATAATCCCAGTAATTTACATCCAGTAATTCCAGTTGGTTATTTTGGCAAGCTAATGAACTTATGTGACTGTCATCAGATATATCCAGTTTTTTCAGTTCATTATCAGACACATCTAAGGTTAGAAGTAAAACACACCCAGTTATAACAGCACTGTTTAATTGATTGTTCATGCAGGAAACTTTTTTCAATGCCGTGCAGCCATCTATGTTTAACGTTTTCAAATTTCCATTGTCATGAATAAATTCCTTTAAAACTTTGCAATATCTCAAATCAACTTCTTCTACACTTTCAGGAAGATCAAGACCTGGCATTTTGTCATTGTATGTAATCGTAATTTTTGTCAGCGGATTGTTATTACAATATACATATTCAAGCACATTGGCATTTTCCAAACACAATTCATGAATCTGGTTATGTTCAACAGTAAGCGCTTGCAGTATAGACGGATTTTTAATATTGATTTCCGTTAATTCATTATAGTTGCAATATATTTTTTTAAGTTTAATATTTTCATTTAAATTTAATTCTTTCAGCTTGTTATCAGAACAGGACAATTCTTCCAGATCTTTGCATCCACTGATGTCCAACTGTGACAATTCATTCTCAGATACCTCTAAATATGTGAGCTTTGGGTTATGACTCACATCCAGCTCTTTTAACTGCGTTTTATCACATACCAGATGCTGCAGATCTGGATTCTGACTTACGTCAAGAGTTGTAAGCGGAACCGATCCACAAGTTAGTGAGGTAAGTTTCTTATTATTGCTGACATCCAATTCAGATAAATTCAAATATGAGCAACCCAGACTCCGAAGTTCAGTATTTCGACTCACATCTAATACAGTTATTCCTGTACCTGTACAGGCCAGTTTCTGCAAGTTCAAATTTTGGCTTACATCCAGGCATGTGATTGTCTCATTAGCATATACATCCAATGTTTCCAGCTTGGGAACAGCTGTTAAATCCATGCCGGACAGCTTACAGTAGTTTGCAATAACTTCTTTTAGCGCTGCACAGCCATTTATCTTCAAATCTGTTAAGCTTTTCATGCCATCGACATGCAGCATTTCCAGGTTTTCCAGACCACTTACATCCAAAGATGTAATTTGATTTCTGGAACATTTAAATACCTTAAGATTCCTGAAATAACGTATCCCCTTAAAATCACGGATAATATCATCTGTATTGTAATTTGTTGAACTTCTGCTGCAATCAATTTCTGTTACCTGATCCCGCTCTGCTTCTGTAAGCACTCCATTCTGATCCAGATCAAACCGCTTCACATATTCAATGAAAACTGCATCTGGAAAGTGTGCGTTATCAATAGCAATATCTCCAGTTTCCAGATCACTGTACAGAATATCTGTTTCCTGATCTGATCCATCTGTGACCACCAATTCTTGGTCATCTGCTGAAGTCTCATCATTGAAATTTAACTCCGGGTCTTCTGTTACATCGATAGGATCTTCCATCTGATCTGGATCCGTTTCCCCGGCATCATGAATCTCCTGGATATCTTCAGTTTCACTTTCCTTATGATCGGCTTCTTCCTCTATTTCTTCCAGACTGGTGCTGTCTGCTGCTTCATCAATATAAACATTTTCCGCAGCCGGTACAGAAACCGGTACTGCTGAACTAACTGTAAGAAGCAGACTAAGTGTAATCCCAAGAAGTCTTTCAAACCTTTTTCGTTTCATTGCTCTCCTCCTTCGTGACATGCTCCCACCACTTAAATCTCAGATTTTGAAGTGGGGGCTTCTTGCTCAATGGCTCTACTGAGCCAAGTATCTACAAGCTATCCTCGCGTGTCCCGCGATTCTTTTGCCCGGACACGGGCATTTTTTCTTGTTTTTGCTTATTGTCCGGATATGGACGTTTTATGCTGTCAGCATCCTTCTTGCCTCTTCACGGATGTTGATTGCTGCATTTCGATCCCTGTCCATTTCATTTCCGCACGTACAACGGTAAACTCTTTCGGATAATTTCAGCTCTTTTTTTATCTTTCCGCATTTACTGCATTTTTTGCTTGAAGGGAAAAAGCGGTCTATCTTTACTAATTCTTTTCCCTTCCAGGAAAGCTTATAATCCAGCATATTCCGGAACATCCCGTATCCATTATCCTGCACACTTTTCCCAAAATGCAGACACTGGCTCATCGCTTTCATATCAATATCTTCTATCGCAACTATATCGTATTGGTCTGTAATCCTGCGGCTCAGTTTATGCAGATAATCCCTTCTCTGGCTGCGTATTTTTTCATGGCACCTGGCAACTTTCTTTTTCTGCCTCACATAATTGTGGCTTCCTTTTACACATCTTGACAGTTTACGCTGTTCCCTTGCCAGCCTTTTTTCATTTTTTCTGAAGAATCCTGCTTTTTCATGCTCGATCTCTTCTGAAAACACTGCCATCCCCTGCATCGCATAATCAATCCCCAGTATTTTGGCATTGCTGTAATCCTTATCTGCCGCTTGGTTTTCACAGCTGTATCCTTCATACAGCAGGCTTGCAAAATACTTTCCGGACGGCTCCATACTGACTGTCACTGATTTCAGGCGGCAGTTTTCTGCAGGCTCCCTGTGTTTTTTCATGGAGATCCATTTTAATTTTGGAAGCCGGATCCGGTTGCCTTCCAGCAGAATATTCCCGTTGACCACATTTGTTGTGTAGCTGTTTTTGGAGTGATGTTTTGACTTGAAACGTGGAAATCCAGTCTTAGGATCACTGAAAAAGTTCTTATATGCTTTCTCCAAATGAAGCTGAACATTTGCCAGGGCCAGCGAATCTACTTCTTTCAGGAATGGATACTCATTTTTATACATAGCTGGTGTGTTTTTTAACATTTTCTTTGTCTTTTTGTACTCCTGGATCTTATCATTAAGCATCTGATTGTACAGAAAACGGCAGCAGCCAAATGTTTTTCCAAGGAGTATCTTCTGTTCATCTGTTGGATAGATCCGGAAACGATATGCTATGTTCAATACTTTTTCTCTCCCTGGGTTTCGATGTATTGGCGGATTACTTCAACTGGTGCCCCTCCTGCCGTCAAAAGGCAGAAACTCTGGCTCCAGAATGCTTCTTTCCAAAGTTTTTCCCGGATTTCCGGATACTCTTTTTTCAGCAGCCTGCTGCTGGCACTTTTATATGCATTGATAAATTTACTGAGTTCCGTTTTAGGCTGTGCGCGAAACATTACATGCACATGGTCAATATCATGATTCCATTCCTCCAAAACAATCCCATATCGGGGAGCAATATATTCCCATATTTCTTTTGCTCTTTCTGAAATTGGATCATTGATAACTTTTCTTCGATATTTTACCACCATAATCAGATGATAATACATCAAATATACCGAATGTGCATTGTGATCTGTTTTTTCCATAAAATCAGTCCTTTTTTTCGAATATTTATTTTATCGACTGATTCTATTATACCATGGTTCGTATCGAAGAACAAGTGTTCTTTTTGCTTTTATGCAATTCATCTCCCACCTGTAGAGGAAGGAGAATTCTTGCTATATATTATGTTAAACATAATCCATTATAGTATGTCATAATGCAACGCACTAAACCATATTATTTTTCTCATATTTATATTAAAAAATCCAGAATTAAACAGTCAGCTCTACCTCCGTTTCCATCCTTGCAGTACATTTTTAGCAATAAGAACCTTACGGAATAATTTCCTGATTACGCAAAAAAAGACTGTTGCAATCTCTGCAACAGCCTTCTGATCATCTGATATCCCAGCCCTGTTCAGGCTTTCTTATTATTCTTCTGGGCTTTGATCTCCTCCAGCTCGTCAAAGATCACCTCATTCAATACCTTGATGTAGGTTCCCTTCATACCTGAAGAACGTGATTCGATCACACCTGCACTTTCAAATTTGCGAAGTGCATTCACAATAACGGAACGGGTAATCCCTACTCTGTCAGCAATCTTGCTGGCAACCAGTATACCCTCATCCCCATTCAGCTCATCAAAAATATGGATGATGGCTTCCAGTTCAGAAAATGACAGCGTATTGAAAGCAGACTTCACAACCTGTTTCTTACGATCCTCTTCTGCATTCTCCTCATGAACAGCACGCATCATCTCCAGCCCTACCACAGTAGTGCCGTATTCGCTGACAATAATATCTTCTATATCATATGGCCGGTCCTTACGGTACATAAACACTGTGCCAAGTCTCTCACCTGCAATGTCAATGGGATTGATAATCCCCTGGTAGCTTGCAGATACATGCTCAAACCCAAGCGTCTGGAGATTTACATTTTCTTTGGTAGACAGAACGCCCAGAAACCTTTCATTCAACATTCCATCCACATAGCCGCCAACTTTATCTTCAATCAGTTCTGTGATTTCCTCAACTCCAGGACATAAGCTTATACCTAATACCTTACCCTTCTTACTAAGTACAAGAATGTTAGAGCTTAGAGTCTCCATCAGAACCTGGCAGATATCATTAAATACCACCTTGCTGGAGCTGCTGTTGTGAAGAAGCTTGTTAATCTTCCTTGTTCTATCCAGTAACTGAACGCTCATATTGTCCTCCTTTCACTTCTTTTATGAAGCAATCCTGTAATCTGATATAATCATACTACACGTTTTGCAGGATATTTACAAGACATTTTTTACTATTTTTTTATTTTACCCGACTTTTCAGGAAATATATCTTATTAATAAATATTGACAGAAAAAAGCATTATTTATCCTCATCCTCGGTTGTTTTCTGTTCCACATATCCACAGGTTTCCTGGCTGCATACCAGTTTATTGCCTTTTTCCACCATATAATTACCGCATTTTGGGCATTTCTTCTTAGACGGCTTCTGCCAGGACATAAAATCACATTCCGGATTGTTCTCACAGCCGTAATATTTTCTGCCCTTTTTGGTCTTTTTCAGCACAACCTCACCGCCGCACTTAGGACACTGTACACCAATCTTTTCATAATATGGCTTAGTATTTCTGCACTCTGGAAATCCAGGGCATGCAAGAAATCTGCCATGGGGACCATATTTGATCACCATATGACGTCCGCAGTTATCGCAGATCACATCTGTAACTTCGTCCTGGATATCTACTTTTTCCAGCTCCTTCTGTGCAGCATCCACATCTGCTTTCAGATCCGGATAGAAATTACGAACAACTGTCTTCCACTGTACTGTCCCTGCTTCCACGCAGTCCAGAAGACCTTCCATGGTAGCTGTAAAATTCACATCTACAATACTTGGAAATGCCTGTTTCATAATATTATTTACAACTTCACCCAGTTCGGTTACATAAAGGTTCTTCTGCTCCTTGGACACATACCGTCTGCTGATAATGGTAGTAATGGTAGGCGCATAAGTACTTGGACGGCCAATCCCCAGTTCCTCCATGGTCTTTACAAGGGAAGCCTCTGTATAATGAGCCGGCGGCTGTGTAAAATGCTGCTGTGGCTTTAATTCCTTTAAGGAAAGCTTCATGCCCTTTTCCAGACTCTGGCTTAATACGTTGCCCTTCTTCTCATCATCTTCCTGGGTGTATACACACATAAAACCGTCAAAGGCCACCTTGGAAGCTGCAACTGTGAAGGTATATTCCCCTGCCCGGATCTTCACAGATGTGGTCTCATACTTGGCTGCTGCCATCCGGCTGGCTGCAAAGCGTTTCCAGATCAACTGATAAAGCCTGAACTGATCTCTTGAAAGGGAGTCCTTGATCATCTGAGGAGTCCTGCTGATATCTGTAGGTCGGATCGCTTCATGGGCATCCTGGATCTTCTGTCCCTTTTTCACTGCTTTTTCGAAATGGGAAACATACTGCTCACCATAATTGTCTCCAATATAAGCCCTTGCAGCACTGTCAGCTTCTTCAGAGATCCTGGTAGAATCTGTACGCAGATAGGTGATCACACCTACTGTGCCACTGCCCTTGATATCCACGCCTTCATACAGCTGCTGTGCCAGACGCATGGTCTTCTGTGTAGAAAAATTCAATGTTTTTGCAGCCTCCTGCTGAAGAGTACTGGTAGTAAAAGGAAGTGGCGCATTCTTGGTGCGTTCTCCTTTCTTTACCTCGGAAATCTCATACTCCTGCCCCTCCAGAGCCTTCAGTACCTGGTCCATCTCCTGCTTATTATGGATCTCCATCCGCTTGTCTGTGCCGTAGAATCTGGCTTCCAGTGGCTTTTTCTCTCCATTTACAATGAAGTCTCCCTCCAGGCTCCAGTATTCTTCCGGAATAAAAGAATTGATCTCATCCTCTCTGTCGCAGATGATACGTAAAGCTACAGACTGTACCCTTCCTGCACTTAAGCCTCTCTTCACCTTTACCCATAAAAGAGGACTGATGGTATAACCCACCATACGATCCAGCATACGCCTTGCCTGCTGTGCGTCCACCAGGTTCAGATTTAGTTCTCTTGGATGCTTCAGCGAATCCTTTACTGCAGTCTTTGTGATCTCATTAAAGGTGATCCTGCGCATTTTCTTTGGATCCTCTTTCAGAGCCTGTGATAAATGCCAGGAAATAGCCTCTCCCTCACGGTCAGGGTCCGTTGCAAGATAGATCTTATCTGCTTTCTTCGCTGCCTTACGAAGCTTGGCAAGCAATTCTCCCTTTCCACGGATGGTTATATATTTCGGTTCAAAATCATTATCCACATCAATGCCAAACTGACTCTTTGGGAAATCCCGTACATGTCCGTTTGATGCCTCTACTTCATAATTTGCCCCCAAAAACTTCTTAATTGTCTTTACCTTTGCAGGTGACTCAACTATCACCAGATACTTTGCCATGATAACTCTCCTAAGCTAAATCATAATGTAGTCACATGTTACTTACATCTAACATAATGCTGTCTGCCCACCTCACTGGCAAGCCCCAATACCTGAAGCTGCATCAGCAGTCCGCTTGTTTTTCCTGCTGAAAATCCTGTTTTTTGAATAAAATAATCCAGGTTTTCAGGTCGTAAATCGAGACAACTATACACCAATTCCAAATCTCTTGCAAGTCCTAAGTTCTTTTTTTCTCCTGCTTTCTCCTTCTTTTCAGGAAAAATCCCCCATTCCCCAAGCAGGATCTCCGGGCACCAGGCAATGCCTGCCCCATCAAAAATCAGCTGGTTACACCCCTGGCTTAACGCCTGGTCCACCTGCCCTGGAATGGCATAAACAGCCTTTCCCTGGTCAAGGGCAAAGCCTGCAGTGATCAAAGATCCGCTTCGTTCTCTGGCTTCCACGATCAGCACCACATCTGCCAAAGCACTGATGATCCTGTTTCTTGCAGGAAAATGTCCTGCCTTTGGCGGCATCCCGGGAGGAAATTCACTGATGATCCCTCCTCCGGTTTCCAGGATCTGATTGTAAAGCTTCCGGTTGGCTGCAGGATAACACACATCCACGCCGCTGCCCAGCACTGCATAAGTTGGCCTTTGTGCCTCCAATGCGCCCAAATGTCCCTGGGTATCGATTCCCAATGCCATGCCGCTTATCACCTGGATCCCGTATTCTGCCAGTACCTTTGCATAACAATGAGCCTGCCTTTTCCCATAGGCACTGCACATTCTAGCCCCTACCACAGCTGCTGTGGGTGCATTGTCTTCCGGCAGATTTCCTATTATATAAAGTTCTTTTGGCATACCTGACAGCTTCTTAAGACGTTTGGGATATTCCTTACTGTTTATGGTGACCTTTCTTATTTCTGTTTGTTTTCCTTCCATATAAAATACCTCACTGTTTCTTCATTTATACCCAGTATTTTTTGTCAAATGCACGATAGGATAAAGCCTGCGAAATGTGGGAAACATGTATCTTATCCTCCTGCTCCATATCCGCAATGGTTCTTGCAACTTTTAATATCCTGTGGTAAGCCCTGCCACTAAGTTCCATCTTCCGAAATGCCTGGGAAAGAAGCCTTTTTGCTTCCTCTGTAACATCACAGTATTTCTGGATCTGCCTTCCGGAAAGTTCTCCGTTAAAGCATATGTTTTCGTTTTTATACCTGTCCAGCTGGATCTGCCTGGTTCGCTCTACTCTTTCCCGGATCGTATCAGAGGATTCTCCTTCCGGCGCGCCATTCATCTGCTGAAAAGATACAGGCGATACCTCCGTACAAAGATCGATCCGGTCAAGCAAAGGATTGCTGATCTTCCCCAGATAGTGACTCACTTCTCCAGGAGTGCAGCGGCACCTGTTCATATCCGGAAAAAAGCCGCATGGACAAGGGTTCATGGCTGCTGCCAGCATAAAGCCTGCCGGAAATGTAAAGGTCCCGCTGGCTCTTGAAAGCTGGATCACTTTATCTTCCATGGGCTGCCGCAGGATTTCCAGGCTTCTCCTTGAAAATTCCGGCATTTCATCAAGAAAAAGCACACCTCTGTGTGCCAGGGTCACCTCTCCCGGACCAGGAATCCTGCCTCCTCCTGCCATTGCCTGGGCAGAACTGGTATGGTGAGGACTTCGATAAGGTCTTTGACAGATCAACGGACTGTCAGCAGACAACAATCCAGCAATACTGTATATCCTGGTCAGCTCCAGGCTTTCTTCAAAAGTAAGCTGTGGCATAATGGTGGGAAGCCGCTTTGCCAACATAGTTTTGCCGGCTCCAGGAGGGCCGATAAACAGAATATTGTGAAATCCGCTCACTGCGATCTCACAGGCTCTTTTGGCTCCTTCCTGACCATGGATATCCAGAAAATCCACCCTGGTCTTGCACTCATTTTCTGTTTCTTTAGGGCTTGGTCTGTCAGGATTTTCTTTATGAAAATCTTCCGGATTTTTCAGATATCGGATCAGTTCTTTCAGATCCTTTACGCCGATCACTGGCATATCTTTTACAAGCCTGGCCTCCTGAAGATTACCATAGGGAACCATACAATATCTGCACTTTAATTCCCTTGCTTTGATCACTCTGGCAAGAATACCCGGCACAGGATAAATCTCTCCGTTCAGGCTGATCTCCCCGGCAAGCATCACGCCTTCAAGCAGGCTTGGATGAAGGATCCCTGCCGCAGATAATACAGCTGCAGCTACAGGTATATCAAATCCTGCCCCTTCTTTTTTGATATCTGCCGGTACAAAGTTCACGGTTACTCTTTTAGGTGGCAGACTGATCCCATTATTGCGGAGAGCAGTACGGACCCGGTCCTGAGCCTCTTTTACCTGAGCTGACGGATACCCCACCATTGTGAAGGATGGAAGACCGTCACTTACATCTGCTTCCACCTGAATGGGACACACTTCCATTCCTAAAATACTGGCTGACAATACACTTGCAAACATGATTTCCTTTCTGCAAAAAGCGCTGCCCCGACCTGTGTTTTTGCCTTTTTAAAATAAAATTCTCATGGATTTTTGTAGATGATTTTCAGAATACTGCACATGAATTCCAGACTGTTTTTGAACAGATAGATAGATTTTAGTATAGCCCATTATGCTCCTATTTGCAATAGTTTAATTGGTTCTGTTTTATACTGCGAATAGACGTTTTCATAGAAATACAAAAGAAAAAAATCGGAAAGGAGAAATACTGTATGAGATTTCAGCGCATTCAGGATCTGCGTACGGATGCTGACCTTTCTCAGAAACAAATCAGCGAAATCCTGCATATCAGCCAGCGATCCTATTCCCATTATGAAACAGGATCCAGGAATATACCAATTGAAATGCTCATCCGACTTGCAAACTATTATAATACAAGCATTGATTATCTGGTTGGACGTACCGATAACAAAAAGCTGTATCACTAAAAAACATGCATTGTATGCTTCCCGGAAGCTGATCCAGCTCCCAGGCACACACAATGCATGTTTTGTTTTATGGAACAATTATTCTACACCATTCCAGCAATAAGTGCAAAGCTTACATGGCTCAATATCAATGGATGCTTCCAGATCATCCAGACGATGGTACTTCAGGGAAGTGAAATTCAGTTCTTTACGAATCTCTTCCAGCATTTCCTTATAGTTCTGTGAATCCGGATTTGCATAATCTGCAAGCACTTTCGGATCCACATGATCCCCTTCTCTTTTTGCCACGATCCGCCTTGTGATCAGATCCATTTCTGATTTGGATCTGGAGAAATTCAGATACTTGCAGCCATAGAGCAGTGGCGGACATGCAGGACGGATATGCACCTCTCTTGCCCCATTATTATAAAGAAATTCTGTAGTTTCACGAAGCTGTGTACCACGAACGATGGAATCATCAATCATCAGCAGGCTTTTCCCTTTGATCAGCTTATGTACAGGGATCAGTTTCATCCTGGCGATCAGATTACGCTGGCTTTGCTGAGTAGGCATAAAAGAACGGGGCCAGGTTGGTGTGTATTTAATAAATGGTCGTGCAAAAGGCACTCCGGAACGATTGGCATATCCAATGGCATGGGCAATACCTGAATCCGGCACACCCGCTACAATATCCGGTGAAATCTCCCCTGCATCTCTGCCTGCCAGAATGTCTCCGCATTTGTACCGCATTTCTTCTACATTGACTCCTTCATAGGTAGAAGTTGGATACCCATAATATACCCAGAGGAAAGAACAGATGCGCATTTTATCCCCTGGCTTTTGCAGCACTTCCACCCCTTCAGGTGTAAGGAAATCTACCTCGCCCGGGCCTAATTCCTTATAATCTTCATAACCCAGATTAATGTACGCATGGCTTTCAAAAGAAGCACAGCAGGCTCCTTCTTTCCTGCCGATCACTAAAGGTGTCCTTCCCAGACGGTCACGGGCTGCATACAGTCCTTCCGGTGTCAGGATCAGCATAGTCATAGATCCCTGGATCACTTCCTGTGCATAGCGGATCCCGTCCAGGATACTGCCCTTCTGATTAATCAGAGCTGCCACCATTTCCGTAGGATTTACGCTGCCTCCGCTCATCTCAAGGAAATGTGAGCATCCGTTTTTGAAACAATTCTGTACCAGTTCCTCCAGATTGTTGATCTTACCAACTGTGGTGATGGCAAAATTCCCCAGGTGGGAACGTACAAGCAAAGGCTGAGGCTCATTATCAGAAATACAGCCGATTCCTACATTTCCGTGCAGTTCCTCCACATCCCGATCAAACTTTGTCCTGAATGGTGAATTCTCGATATTATGGATTGCCCTGTTAAAGCCTTCTTCTCTATCATAAACAGCCATTCCACCTCTACGCGTTCCCAGATGTGAATGATAATCGATTCCGAAAAACAAATCCATTACACAACTGTTTTTTGAAACTACTCCAAAAATTCCACCCATTTTTTCGATTCTCCTCTGTTTTTATTTGCCCTGATGGACTTTTATATAGAAATCAATGCCTGATCCTTTAATGGTTCAGTCACTTTTTCTCTTTGATAATGCCTCTCCTGTAGGCTTCCAGAAGCCATTTTAATTCACTGATCCGCTCCTTCAGTGCCTTTCCATTGTCTGTATCCCCAACCAGGCGCCGTCTGGAAGTATAATGAACTGCCACACGGTTTGAGACAATGTCCTGTTCTCTGATCACTGCATCCTCTGCAGAAGTAAAAGGCTCATGGGCAGTCAGTGCCAGACCATAGGAATTATAGATCAGGGTATATCCGGCGATCCCCGTAACTTTCCGATAAGCTTTGGAAAAACCGCCATCGATCACGATCACCTTCCCACCACACTTCACAGGATTCTCTCCCTCTAACTGATGCACAGGTACATGGCCGTTAATGATCCTGCCCTCTGCCCCGTCCAATCCAAATTCTTCCAAAATATGATCAACTACTTTTTCATTCTCAAGAAGGCGGTAATAAGCATTTTTATTCTCCTGATGAGTTCCCGGATCTTCTATATAGTACCGTTCAAAAGTAGTCATCTTATCTTTTCCGAAAAGCGGTGAATTAGGTGCTGCCCAGATGTACCACAGTATATCCCTGCTTTTTTCCAGTTCCTTATCGTCCAATTCATAAAAAGCCCGTCTTGCATAGGATTCCAGGGTATCATAAAGGGCTTTTCCTTTGTATATGTTCCCATAGATCTGTACTTTCTTAAAGGATCCGTCTTCATTTAATGGAATGCTTCCATGAAACAGCAGATTCCCATTATATACCCTATAAAGCCCTCCTTTGTCAAGAAGAAAACGCATATGCTGCTGAAGCTTTGCACAATTAACAAAACCGGAAGTAAGCCGTTCCATCACTGTTCGTTCTTCTTTGGTAAGCTGATAAGGATGTGTCCAGTCCACAGTGGGAAAACAATTATCCAAAAGTGGATATTCTTTTCCGTCAGGAAGTGTAATCGTTCCTTTTTCCGGATGGATCCGATGAAGCAGGAGTCGATCCTCCATATCAAAGTCCGGATGGTTCATGATCAGCTGCCCCTCCAGCTTAAACTGGATCACTGCAATGGCCTTATGCATTTTCCGGCTATATTCTTTTTCCATTGCATTGTAATTAGACGGACTGGAAATCCCTGAAAAAGCTATGCAGGGATCATCCCTGTATGCTTCCATTGCAAAGGCTGCCAGCGGCATCATGTTAATCCCATAGCCATCCTCCAAAATATCCAGATTGCCATATCGGACACTATTACGGATCACAGTGGCAATACATGCCTGCTGTCCTGCAGCAGCTCCCATCCATACTACATCATGGTTCCCCCACTGGATATCCAGGGAATGGTAGGACATCAATCGGTCCATAATGAAATGGGGGCCAGGTCCTCTGTCATAAATATCTCCAAGGATATGCAGATGATCCACTACCAGCCTTTGGATCAGTTCGCACAAAGCAATAATAAAGTTCTCTGCCCTGCCGATCTGAATGATGGTTTCTACAATCGCATCATAATAGGCTTCCTTGTCCAGAACCTCTGCCTTTTCAGTGATCAGTTCTTCAATCACATAAGCATAATCTGCAGGAAGGGCTTTTCTTACTTTGGATCTTGTATATTTGGAGGCTGTTGTTTTGCATACCTCGATCAGACGGTATAAAGTGATCTTATACCAGTTTTCCATATCCTCTTCCTGTTTTTTTACCAGTTCAATCTTCTCTTTCGGATAATAAATCAGCGTTGCCAGTGATCGTTTATCCTGATTGCTTAGGGTATGGCCAAACACGTCATCCACCTTCTTACGGACTGCCCCTGAGCCATTTCTCAGCACATGGGAAAAAGCCTGGTATTCACCATGAATATCAGAAAGAAAATGCTCTGTACCTTTCGGCAGGTTCAGAATAGACTGAAGATTAATGATCTCTGTGGACGCCTTCCCAATCGTTGGATAAAGCTCTGCAAGCCGCTGCAGATAGCGCAATTCTTCTGTGGTCATAGTCCCTCCCTACACCGCATTTTTTGAGAAATCAAACAGTGATATCTGGTTGGACTGAGGAATATCCCCAAATAACCCCAGATCGTCCATCAGATCGATCACTGTCTTACTTACCTTCGTCCTGTCACGGAAATCATCTTTTGACAGGAATTTACCTTTTGCAGCCGCCTCTACAACAGCGTCTGCTGCCTTGTCCCCCAGACCGTCAATAGTATCCAGCGCAGGCATCAGCTTCTGGTCCATGATCTGGAACCTGTGGGCCTTTGCCTTATAAAGGTCAATGGGAACAAAATCAAACCCTCTTGCGTACATTTCCTGTACGATTCTCATATCCTTCAGGGTGGCCTGCTCTTTCTGAGTGGCACTGTCCCCTTTCTTACGGATCTCTGCCATATAGTATTCCAGTCTTTCTTTTCCCATACACATCAGTTCGTAGGAAAAAGAAGTGGCACGGATACTGAAGTAAGCCGCATAGTAAGCCAACGGCTGGAAAACCTTGAACCATGCAATACGGTATGCCATCATAACATAGGCTGCAGCATGGGCTTTCGGGAACATGTACTTGATCTTTTTACAGGACCAGATATACCAGTCCGGAACCCCATGCTCCTTCATGGTAGTGATCCATTCGTCACGCAGGCCTTTTCCCTTACGTACACTTTCCATGATGGTAAATGCCAGGCCGCTTTCCACACCCTGTCCGATCAGATAGATCATAATATCATCCCTGGTACAGATAGCAGTGGAAATCGTGGCCTTTCCTTCTTCGATCAAGGTCTGTGCATTGCCAAGCCACACATCCGTTCCGTGAGATAGTCCTGCAATACGGACAAGATCAGAGAAATACTTTGGTTTTGTATCAATCAGCATCTGCATGGCAAAGTCTGTACCAAACTCAGGAATACCCAGACATCCCAGCTTACAGCCTCCGATATCCTCTGGCTTGATCTTCAATGCCTCTGTGCTGGCAAACAAAGACATCACTGCCTTGTCATCCAGTGGAACCTTCCTGGCAGAAAGACCTGTCAGATCCTCCAGCATACGGATCATGGTAGGATCATCGTGCCCCAGTATATCCAGCTTCAGAAGATTACCGTCAATAGAGTGATAATCAAAATGAGTAGTGATAAAACCACTGCTGGAATCATTTGCCGGGTACTGTACAGGTGTAAATTTCTCAATCTCCTCGCCTTTTGGAAGAACAATGATCCCTCCAGGATGCTGTCCTGTGGTACGGCGTACTCCGGTACAGCCCTGCACGATCCTATTGATCTCACAGTACCGCTTATGCTGGCCTCGCTCTTCAAAATAATTCTTTACATAACCAAAGGCTGTCTTGTCTGCCAGAGTGCCAATGGTACCTGCTTTAAAAGTCTGCCCTTTTCCGAAAATAACTTCTGTATATTTATGTGCATTTGTCTGATACTCACCGGAAAAGTTCAGGTCAATATCAGGCTCTTTATCTCCCTTAAATCCAAGGAAGGTTTCAAATGGGATATCAAAGCCCTGCTTTGTCATCTTTGTGCCGCATTTCGGGCAGATCCGATCCGGCATGTCACACCCTGCCATACCTGCAAATTCCTTGATTTCAGGAGAATCAAAATCACTGTATTTGCATTCCGGATTAGGGCACAGGTAATGGGGAGGCAGAGGATTGACCTCTGTGATACCGGACATAGTGGCTGCAAGCGAGGAGCCAACCGATCCACGGGAACCAACCAGATACCCATCCTCATTGGACTTCCATACCAGTTTCTGTGCAATGATATACATCACCGCATATCCATTGGAAATAATAGAATGCAGTTCTTTCTCCAGCCGATCCTCCACAATGGCCGGCAGCGTCTCCCCGTACATTTCGTGAGCTTTCTTGAAACATATATCCTTCAGATCCCTGTCGGAATTTTCAATAACAGGCGGAAATTTGTCCGGATGGATAGGGGAAATTTTCTCAATCATGTCTGCGATCTTATTGGTGTTGGTGATCACCACCTCTTCTGCCTTTTCACTGCCAAGATAAGAAAATTCTTCCAGCATTTCCTCTGTAGTTCTAAGATAAAGAGGCGCCTGGTTATCTGCATCCTTAAAACCATTGCCTGCCATAATGATTCTTCTGTAAATCTCATCCTGTGGATCCATAAAGTGCACATCACAGGTAGCCACTACAGGCTTGTTAAACTGCTCTCCCAGTTTTACGATCTTTTTATTGATCTCGATCAGATCTTCCTTGGAATGAATGGTATCATTCTTCTCATCCTCGATCATAAACCAGTTGTTTCCTAATGGCTGGATCTCCAGATAATCATAGAAATTCACCAGTCTTGCAATCTCCGGCTCCGGCGCATTCCGAAGCAGTGCCTGGTAAAGTTCCCCTGCCTCGCAGGCGCTTCCGATGATCAGTCCGTCCCTGTGGGCTTCAAACACACTCTTTGGAACTCTTGGCTTATGGTTAAAATACTTGATATGGGACTGGCTTACCAGCTTGTACAGATTGATCCTTCCTGTTTCATTACACATAAAGATCACTGCATGATAGGTTGGCAGCTTTTTGATGGTATCTGCGGAAACCTTTCCCTGTTCATTCAACTGATCCACATCAAAAATATCTCTTTCCCTGCACATTGCCACAAATTTCTCAAAGATACGTGCAGTACATTCTGCATCATCCACAGCCCTGTGATGATGATCCAGGGAAACGCCTACTGCCTTGGCCACAGTATCCAGCTTAAAACGGTTCAGGGCAGGCAAAAGGAATCTGGCCATACCAACTGTATCCACATAAGTAAAATCATGAGAAATCCCAAGCCTGTTGCAATTCTCAATAATAAAGCTCATATCAAAGTCTGCATTATGGGCTACCATGGTAGCGCCTTCACAAAATTCCAGCAACTTAGGCAGAATTTCCTGGATCTTAGGTGCCTCCATAACCATGGCATCATTAATGCTTGTCAGCTGCTCGATCCGAAACGGGATAGGAACCTCCGGATTCACAAATGTGGAAAAGCGGTCTGTGATCTGTCCGTCTTCCACAAGCACAGCACCAATCTCTATGATCCTGCAGGTAAGAGGAGAAAATCCGGTAGTCTCTATATCAAATACAACAAAGCGTCCTTCCAGTGACTGGCCCTTTGGATTTGTAACCATACCCTTCAGGTCATCTACCAGATAGGCCTCCATGCCGTACAATACCTTAAAATCTGAATCCTTAGGCACACATCCGCCCCAGGCATCAAAACAGTGGTTCGCCTCAGGGAATGCCTGCACTACACCATGATCCGTAATAGCAATGGCCGGGTGTCCCCATTCATATGCCCGTTTCACCAGTGCCTTGGCCTCGGTAACACCGTCCATATCACTCATCTTGGTATGACAATGCAGTTCCACCCTTTTCTGTGGTGCTGTATCCATCCTTGTACTGCGGAAATCCCCGATCTTCTTGATCCCGCTTACAGAGCCAATGGTCAGTTCACTGTCAAAACGGTCAATGGTGGTAACACCTTTCAGCTTGATAAATGCACCCTTTTTCAGATGTTCTGTTACCTCTGGCACCTGTTCATTCCGCAGGAACATTTTTACAGTAATGGAATCTGTAAAGTCTGTTACAGGGAAGATCAAAATGGTCTTTTCATTGCGGATCTCCCTTGCTTCCACATCCATGACCTGTCCACGGATCGTCACCTCACCAACAACTTCTACAATAGACTCCAGTGGAACAGGATCATTCTCCACATCCCGTCCATAGATAACATCCGGATTCGGATCCTTACGGTAGCCGCCACGGTCGCCCCATTTGCCTTTTTTCTCAAACGGCTTCTTCTCATTAGGAGCCTGGGCTGCCTTACCCTTTGTCTTATCCCCGGATGCAGTCTTTTCCTTTCCTGAAGTGTCAGCCTTCTTCTCCTGGCTTTCAGCCTTTGTTTCCTCTGCATCCAGCTTGGCATGTCGAAGTACATTCTCCACCTCCTGCTGGATCTGCAGGGCTGCGTTTTTCCGGTATTTGCTTTCTCCTGTCTCAATAAAATCAATGTCTGCTTTCAGGTTCATACCACACCGTTCGCAGAAAACCTTATGAAAATACTCCAGCAGGATCTCACTTTTTTCCCTGGCGATCACAGAATCCGGCAGCTGCAGCTGCATCGTTTCCGCTTCCGGAAAGGTGATCTGTGCACGCTTGAACAGATTGTATTCCAGCATATTATAATTTTTAAGCTCAAGCTCCATGCTGGAACGGTAAACCTCCATAAAATTCTCAGGAGTGTACTGCTCTGACAAATAGAACCGTTCGATCAAAGTAACACCCATGACGATCCCTGGGAAGCACTGTCTCTGGATCTGCTCTTCCAACTCAAAAATATGTTTCTTATGGATCCAGCGGCTGCTTTTAATATATACTCGCAGCTGTGTCTTTCCAGCATTACAGGATACCTTTGTGACTATTACATCCTCAAGCAGCGCCTGAAGCTCTGTCTTTAATTTCAGTCCTGGAAATACATCAAAAAAAGACTTTTCCATTATTCACTCCAATTCATTAGCTCTTCCCGAAGAACAGCCAGAAGCTGGTCCTCCGGTATCTTACGTACAACTTCTCCTTTTTTGATCAGGAGTCCAACACCATCTCCGCCTGCAATACCGATATCTGCTTCCTTGGCCTCTCCAGGGCCATTTACCACACAGCCCATAACTGCTACTTTAATATCCAGTGGAATATCCTGAACCATAGTCTCTACCTGGTTGGCAAGACCGATCAAATCGATCCTGGTACGTCCGCAGGTAGGACATGATACTACTTCCACCCCGCCTTTTCTAAGACCCAGCGTCTTCAGGATACGCTTTGCCGACTTCACTTCTTCTAAAGGTGCTCCTGTGAGAGATACACGTATCGTATCTCCTATACCCTGATATAAAATGATCCCAAGTCCGATGGCTGACTTGATATTTCCCGAATAAAGAGTACCTGCCTCTGTGATCCCCACATGAAGCGGATAACGGGTCTTTTGTGCAATCAACTCATGTGCCCTTGCACACATCAGTACATCAGAAGACTTAATACTGATCACCAGATTGTCATATCCCAGTTCTTCTATGATATGCACCTTATCCAATGCGCTTTCTACCAGACCTTCTGCTGTCACCCCATGATATTTCTCTACCAGGTCCTTTTCCAGGGATCCGCTGTTTACCCCTACACGGATAGGGATATTCCTCTCCTTTGCCACATCCACAACTGCCTTGATCCTCTGGATACTGCCAATATTTCCCGGATTGATCCTGATCTTATCAGCTCCGTTTTCCATGGCTGCGATAGCCAGTCTGTAATCAAAATGGATGTCTGCCACCAGAGGAATGTGGATCTGCTTTTTGATCTCCTTTAATGCCTGTGCAGCTTCCATGGTAGGCACAGCACAGCGGATAATATCACAGCCTGCTTTTTCAAGGGCAAGGATCTGCTCCGTAGTTGCCTGTACATCCTCTGTTTTTGTATTGGTCATAGACTGGATCAATATAGGATTCCCTCCACCGATCTTCCTGTCTCCGATCTGTATTACCTTTGTATGCTCTCTGTATGTGCTCATTCTTATCTGCCTTTCTGTTAAAAACACATAGGTCATGTGCGTCCAGAAAGGGGCTGCTGCATATATGTGCCACAACCCCTTTCAGAATAATCAATGATTACTTACGGATCTCCAGAAGCTTGTTCTTAAGCTCTGCTTCCATACGCTGCATCTCAATCTCTGCCTGCTGACGTTTGATCCTTCCCTCTTTCTGGATCCGCATCACATCATCCAGGGTCTGGATCAGATCTGCATTTGTTTTCTTTAATGTTTCTATATCAACGATCCCTCGCTCTGATTCTTTTGCTGTCTCTACAGATGCCATATGAAGGGCTTCTGCATTCTTCTTTAGCAGTTCATTGGTCAGGTCTGTTACTTTACGCTGGGCATTGGCCGCTTCTGTGGAATGGGCGATCCCAAGTGCAAGCACCATCTGGCTCTTCCATAATGGGATGGTATTTACAATGGTAGTCTGAATCTTCTCTACCATGGTAGTATCATTATTCTGCACCAGACGGATCTGAGGTGCTGTCTGCAGGGAAATGGTTCTTGTAAGCTCCAGATCATGCAACTTCTTCTCGAAGCGGTTGCATTTGCTGTCCAGATCCTTTGCTTCCTGGGCATCCTGGGCAGAACCGCTAAGCTGTGCCTTTGCTTCCAGCTGTGCCAGCTGGCCGTTTCGCACTTCCTCCAGCTTCTTCTTGCCTGCCAGAATATACATGGTAAGCTCTTTATAATAGTTCAGGTTCTGCTGATACATCTTGTCCAGCATAGCAGAATCCTTCATAAGACGGATCTGATGCTCCTGCAGGGAATCTGTGATCTTCTGTACATTCACCTCTGCCTTTGCATAACGATTCTTCATTGCTTCGATCTTATTGCCCTGTTTCTTGAAAAAGCCGAAAAGCCCTTTCTCCTCAGTGGCATCAAAATTACGCAGTTCCCCTACTACCTCTGCGATCAGATCTCCTGCCTCCCCCAGCTCCTGGGTCTTTACATTTGCAAGGGCTGCGTCTGAAAAATCTGCCATCTTCTTCTGAGTGCCTGCACCGTACTGAAGGATCTGGTTGGTATTCTCAATGTCGATCCTTGCAGCAAAATCAGCTACCAGCTTCTGCTCTTCAGGTGTAAGGATCGTCTCCTCCATCTCTTTCTTTACAGCCACTTCTGCTGGTTCTTCCTGTACTGCCGGTGTCTCTTCTGTTTCAAAATCCGGCTCCAGGGTCAGTGTAGGTGCTTCTGCTTCAAAATCCTTAAATTCTTTTTCCATTACGTTCTCCTCTTTCCTTTTTAATTCCTGGATGCAACTTCTTTCCGCATCTTCGTAAAGTCGTCTTCTGTCAGGCCTTCCTGTGCCAGCACGGTGTGCAGTACAGAAATGTCACTGGACACATCCATGGCCGTATCTTCAAAAATAGAATCCAGCAGCTTCTCAAAGGCTGTATTCAAAGTATCTATGGTCTTCTCGATCTCGATCTTGGAAGTACGGATATTCTCTCCCTGAACAGGCTGGCTGTCCATCTCCTCATAAGCATCCAGAAGCTTCACTGTCATAGGAAGATAATAATCCATCAGCCTTTTCAGGTCAGGAATCACCTCCGGATGCTCCTGTACCCGCTCAAAGATCTTGCGGACGATCAGCTCCATACGGGAAATCTTGGCAGAGATCTCTTCTCCGGGGATAGCATCATTGCTCCTGTGGATCTTGTCAATGAACTGATTACCCCTGTCAAGCACTTCCTGCACCTGGGCATCTACTGCTCCTGCTGCCGCTTTCTTCTCTTCTTCCTGTCTTGCAGTCTTTGCACGCTCTTCAAGAGCCTGCTGTGTCTGTATATACTGCTGATATGTTTCGTCACTGGTGATCAGGCAGGTCTGCTGCTGATCCACATGTCCTTCCAGGAACCAGCCCTTGCCGATCATCTTCTTAATGTCTTTTTTGACATATTTCACAGGCTTGCCTGCGATCCTGGCCAGCTGGTCAAAATTACAATATGTCTTCTGTCCAAGTGCACGGATATATCTGTTAAAGCGTCCTACTCTGCCGATCCTGCTGCAGCCTTCCCCAAGAAGTACTCCGCTGCCTGCGGTAAATGCACCAAGGATCACTGCCGCATTCACTGTAACAGCCGCTCCGGCTGCTGCCGCAATCCCTGTGGCAAGTAAGGCGATACCAAAACCTGCGGTAAAGATACCTCCGAAAACGGTCATCAGGATCCCCTTGGCTCGCTCCCCTCCTGTCTTCCTGTAAAGTCCTGGAAGGGATAAACCATATCCGCTTTGTGACTGCTTCCTTGGGGGGATCCCCTGTGATTTGCCAAAAGGCGGCTGCTGGTATCCATGGTCTTTATGTGTCTCATAAGCTCTGGCATTGTGCTCCGGATTCTCATCCGGCCGGTAACTCTGGGACTGACTGCCGCCAAAAGCACCGTTCAGTACACCCTTTAGCGCCTCACTGCCGGAATCAATAGCCTTATTCACTGTCTGATTGATATTTCTGCTAAGCTTACGGTAATCCTGCTCACTAACTGCGCTGTTAATAATGTCCTGGATCTTTGCCCCCAGGTCATCCCATTCCTGATGTTCCATGTATTCCTCCAATCAGGCTCCCTGTTTCTTCATGCTGCCTGTATGGTTTTCATTATAGCGAAATCAGTAAAAAAAAACAAGAGAGCGAACATTAAATTACAGTTTTACTATTGAATTTGATACATAAAAGTTTTACAATGTGAAAGAATAGACACAGTTTATACGATTCTTTTAATGAAGGATAAAGACAGGGAACTGTGAATTTGTATTAAGAGGAGGTTCTTTGATTATGGAAAAAAAGAACATCGACTGGGGCAATCTTGGCTTCGGTTATGTAAAAACCGATTACCGTTATGTATCTAACTTCAAAAATGGCGCATGGGATGAGGGCGGCCTGATCACAGATGATACTGTCACCATCAGCGAATGTGCAGGCGTACTTCAGTATGCACAGACTGTTTTTGAAGGTATGAAAGCTTATACTACTGAAGACGGACATATTGTTACCTTCCGTCCTGACTTAAACGGAGAGCGTATGGAGCAGTCCGCAAGCAGACTGGAAATGCCGGTTTTCCCAAAAGACCGTTTTGTAAAGGCTGTAGTTGAGACTATCAAAGCCAATGCAGCTTTCGTTCCGCCATATGGTTCAGGCGCTACTTTATATGTACGTCCTTACATGTTCGGCTCCAATGCAGTTATCGGTGTAAAGCCGGCTGATGAGTATCAGTTCCGTGTATTCACCACACCGGTTGGTCCATACTTCAAGGGCGGCGCAAAGCCGATCACCATCCGTGTCAGCGATTTTGACCGTGCTGCACCATGCGGTACAGGCCATATCAAAGCAGGACTGAACTACGCAATGAGCTTACATGCTATCGTAGATGCCCACAGGCAGGGATTTGATGAGAATATGTACCTGGATTCCAAGACACGTACCAAGGTTGAGGAAACAGGCGGTGCAAACTTTATCTTTGTTACAAAAGACGGAAAGGTGGTTACTCCTAAGTCAGACAGTATCCTTCCTTCCATCACACGCCGTTCCCTGATCTATGTTGCACAGCATTATCTCGGACTGGAAGCAGAAGAAAGAGAGATCTACTTCGATGAAGTGAAAGATTTCGCAGAGTGCGGTCTTTGCGGTACTGCTGCTGTTATCTCTCCTGTTGGAAAGATCGTAGACCATGGCAAAGAGATCTGCTTCCCAAGCGGAATGGAGAAGATGGGACCAGTTACCCAGAAGCTGTATGAGACACTGACAGGTATCCAGATGGGCCGGATCGAAGCACCGGAAGGCTGGATCCAGGTGATCGAGTAATCCCATATATAATTAAATATACGCATACAAAAAGGAGCCTTGCGGCTCCTTTTTTGCTGGTTCTATTTACGTTTTTCGTAGCGTACAAAGCGGTATTCCAGGTCAAAGTATGTCTGCTCTTCACTTTCTGCTACTGCCTGCCACTCTGACATCTCATCCAGGTTAGGGAAATACCGGTCTGCTTCATAAGCAAAATCGATCTTTGTCACCTGTGCAGTGTCACAGTATGGCAGAAGCATCTTATATACACTGTCGCCGCCAATGCAGTACACCTGATCCTCCGGATATTTCTTCACTTCTTCCAGAAGCTCCTCCAGGCTGTGCACAACAATGGCGCCTTTTACCTGATAATTAAGATTTCCTGTCAGGACAATATTGGTACGGTTCTTTAGAGGCTGTCCTCCCGGAAAGCTCTCTAAAGTTTTCCTTCCCATCACAACTACCTTTCCGGAAGTCTCCTGACGGAACATTTTCATATCTGCTGGGATGCTTACAAGAAGATTATTATTCTTCCCGATTCCCCAGTTCTTATCTACTGCAACGATCATTTTCATAATTATTTCCTCCTGTCTAAGCTGTCATACAGTCATGCGTTCATCCTGCTGTACATCCATGAATTTGCATATTATACAGCAATCGGTATATTCTTGATCTGTGGCCAGGTCTGATAATTCTCCACGATCAGATCATCTGTGGTAAAATCATAAAAATCTTTGATCTCAGGATTCAGCTTAACCGTTGGTGCCGGATATGGTGTCCTGGAGATCAGCTCCTTGACCACAGGAATATGCCTGTCATAAATATGGCAGTCTGCGATCACATGTACCAGTTCCCCTGCCTCCATATCACATACCTGAGCGATCATCATCAGCAAAATGGAATACTGGCATACATTCCAGTTGTTTGCAGCCAGAATGTCCTGGGATCTCTGATTCAGCACTGCATTCAGGGTAAGTCTGTTTTTCCCCGGCTCCTTTGTCACATTAAAGGTCATGGAATAAGCACATGGATAAAGATTCATCTCATGCAGATCCTGATGTACATAAATATTGGTCATGATCCTGCGGCTGTAAGGATTATTTTTCAGGTCATACAGTACCCGGTCTACCTGATCCATCATTCCTTCCTTATACTGGTGCTTCACACCCAGCTGATATCCATAGGCTTTGCCAATGGATCCGTTCTCATCTGCCCAGCTGTCCCAGATATGACTGTGAAGATCCTTAATATTGTTGGATTTCTTCTGCCAGATCCACAGGATCTCATCCATAGCACTTTTCAGCGCTGTCTTACGAAGGGTCAGTGCAGGAAATTCCTTGCGAAGATCATACCTGTTCACCACGCCAAACCGCTTAATGGTGTAAGCGGAGGTGCCATCTTCCCATACAGGGCGTACCTTTTCCCCTTCTGTACTGGTGCCGTTCTCGATCACATCCTGACACATCTTTATAAAAACTTCATCTGCATAACTCATCTTCACATACCTCCAGGTTTTCTGCTTATGTCACGCATATTTGCTGCTATTTTCATCCATCTGTGGACAGGCCTTCATATCTGCAGGCCTTTTAACCCTGGGAACATTATATAAAAAAAGGCCGGGCAGTTCAACATAATTCTTTACATCTGATTTGCCAAGTGCTATATTAATATCCATGAAAAAACTGATCATTACTTTACTGAAGCCACTTTCTTTTCTTCCGGCGATCCTGATGATGTATGTAATCTACTCTTTCTCCGCCCAGACCGGGGAGGTGTCCGGGCAATTAAGCTACAAGGTTTCATACTCCATCGTTGAAACAAAGAATCAGCTTCTGAATGAAAACAAAAGCAGCGCAGAGCTTGCAGCTTCTGCGGATGCCATCCATTTTTATGTGCGTAAGGCAGGTCATATGACCGAATATTTCCTGCTGGCTGTAGCCATCTCCTTCCCACTTTACGTTTACGGTGTACGTGGGATCTGGCTGGTGATCCTGGCAGGCATTATATGCGTAGGCTTTGCAGGCCTGGATGAATATCATCAATCCTTTGTGGCTGACCGTGGTCCTTCTGTCCGTGATGTGGGGATCGACAGTATCGGCGCATTTATCGGGATCCTGGTCGTTCAGGCTTTTTGCTGGTCAACCCTGCATAATCCCTCGAAGAGATTCTCAAAAAGAACATAACACAGCTTCAGGCATATATACAGATATGCCGCATGCCTGTAATTCAGTAATTCAGGCATAAATATAAAAATGCTGTATATCCACAGTCCGGGCAGTTTATCCTGCCTGCTCTGTGAATATACAGCATATTTTTTACCCTGAAAATCCCGGATAAGCATTAAGGCAGCTTATGCCAGTCTTTACTCTTCCGTATTTTCTGCTTCTGTCTCTTCTGACTGTTCTTCGGCTTCAGCCTCTTCATTCAGATCTTTTACCAGATTGGCTCTGTCTGAAATAGACTTTTTGCCATTTCCTGCTTCAGCCGCTTCCTTTGCAAGACGGGCTTTCTCTTCTTCAGCCTTTGCACGCTTTTCCTTGTCATCTTTGATCACACCTTTACCGCCATAGAACAGCATACCTGCACCGATCACCAGAAATGCAATCCCTGCAACCATAAAGTACCAGGCACCCCCATCTACGCCATCGATCACATTTTTACACAGCTTGAAACCTGTATAAACCAGATAGATACCTGCCAGACACATCAGCATACAGCTTCGTACAGGCAGACTTCCCTGGGGCTGTTTTTCTTCTTCTGTGTTTTGATTTTCCTCTTTTCTTGGTTCTTCCAATCCTTTATCCTCCTTTATTTATGACACAGCAAACTGGCTCTCATACAATCCTGCGTAGAATCCTCCCTTTGCAAGCAGTTCCTCATGTCTGCCCTGCTCGATGATATTTCCATCTTTCATTACAAGGATCCTGTCTGCTTCCTGTATGGTAGACAGACGGTGTGCAACAATAAAACTTGTTCTTCCTTCCATCAGCTCTGCAAAAGCCTTCTGGACCTTTATCTCTGTACGTGTATCAATGGAAGAGGTAGCCTCATCCAAAATCAGCATGGTAGGACGCATCAACATAACACGGGCAATACACAGCAGCTGCTTCTGCCCCTGGGAAATATTCCCACCGTCTTCTGCGATCACTGTATCATATCCCTGTGGCATACGCTTGATAAAGCTGTGTGCATGAGCATGCTTTGCTGCTTCGATCACTTCCTCCAGGGAAGCATCCGGCTTACCGTAGGCAATATTCTCACGGATCGTGCCTGCTTTCAGCCAGGTTTCCTGAAGCACCATACCAAAATTCCTGCGAAGGCTGTCCCTGGTAAGCTCTCTTACCGGATGACCGCTTACTACGATCTGTCCTTTGTCCACATCATAGAATCTCATAAGAAGATTGATCATGGTAGTCTTTCCACAACCGGTAGGGCCTACAATAGCAATCCTCTGGCCAGGTTTTACGTCAATGGAAATATCCTGCAGAAGGGGAACTTCTTTTCTGTAGGAGAAAGAAATATTCTCCACATTTACGCTTCCATCTGCTTTTTCCAGTTCTACTGCACCAGGCACATCCGGTTCCTGTGCAGGTGTGTCAATAAAGTCAAAAATCCTTTTTGCACAGGCAAGAGCATTTTCCAGCTCTGTAACCACGCCTGAAATCTCATTAAAAGGCTTTGTGTACTGGTTGGCATAATTCAGGAAACTGGTCAGCTGTCCTACACTCATGCCGCCTCGCATAACCACAAAAGCACCGAAAATACCTACGCTGGTATATACCAGTCCATTTACAAAACGTGTGGACGGGTTCGTAATAGAGGAAAAGAAAATCGACTTGATCCCGCATACACGAAGTTCTTCATTTACTTTTCCAAACCGTTCCTTTGCTCTTTCCTCATAGGAAAAGGCCTGCACCACTTTCTGGTTTCCTACAAGTTCTTCCACAATGGAAGTCATCTCAGCACGCTTTTCTGACTGTTCCTGGAACATCCTGAAAGTCCTGCTTGCAATAAAGCTTGCAACAAATAAGGAAACCGGTGTAAGCACTATAACGATCAGGGAGATCTTCACACTGATGGACATCATAAAACCAATGGTTCCAAGAATGGTGATCACACCTGTGAAAAACTGGGTAAATCCCATGAGAAGGCCATCGGAAAACTGGCTTACATCCGCAACGATCCTGCTTAAAATATCTCCTGGCTGATTGCTGTCAATATAGGAAACCGGCACTTCCTGCAGATGGGAAAAGGCCTGGCTGCGGATATCCTGTACCACACCATAAGTCACCTGGTTGGTAAGAAGGTTCATGATCCACTGGGTCACAGCTGTACCAAGGACAACCAGTGCCAGTGTACCAAGGATCCTAAGCAGCGCTTTTGTTTTAATGTTCCCAGGCCCGATGATGGTATCCACTCCATTACCAATCAGGATCGGTGTATACAGGGTAAATGCCACTGTAAAAAGAGCCATGAGAAGCATCAGGATGATTTTTCCTTTATAGGGGCTGATAAACTTCAGCACCCTTTTCATTGTGTCTTTATTCTTGCCCATTATCGGTTCACCTCCTGTTCTGATAACTGTGACAGACAGATCTCACGGTAAACCTGACAGGACTCCATAAGTTCTTTGTGTGTGCCGATACCTGCCAACGCACCGTCATCCAGCACCAGGATCTTATCTGCCTGTTTGATGGAGGTAGCCCTCTGTGAAACAATAAATACAGTCATACCCTTTGTCTGCTCATGGATGGCATGACGAAGAGCTGCATCTGTGGCAAAATCAAGTGCAGAAGCACTGTCATCCATAACCAGGATCTCAGGAGTGCCAACAAGGGCACGGGCAATGGTCAGCCTCTGTCTCTGGCCTCCGGAAAGGTTGGCTCCACCCTGGCTGATCATGGTATCCAGCTTCTCTGGCTTGCCTTCCACAAAATCCTTTGCCTGAGCAATGGAAAGTGCCGTATCAATCTCCTGATCTGTAGCATCAGCCTTGCCCCACTTCATATTGTCACGGATGGTTCCTTTAAACAATACTGCATGCTGTGGAACCATTCCCACCTTTGTACGAAGCTGTGTAAACGGATACTCTTTTACAGGATTGCCGTCGATCAGGATCTCACCTTCTGTTACATCATAAAATCTTGGGATCAGGTTCACAAGTGTGGACTTTCCACAGCCTGTACCACCAATGATACCGATGGTCTCTCCTGGCTTTGCTGTAAAGGAGATCCCTGTTAAAGCCGGTACCTGGCTGCCTGCATAGGTAAAGGTCACATTGCGAAACTCAACCCTTGCAGTACCTGTCTTATCCTCCTGTGTGCTGGTGCCCTCATCTGTAAGTGTGGACTGTGTATCCAGCACCTCATTGATACGTACTGCAGAAGCCATGGCCTTTGTCACTGCAACGATAAGATTGGCAAGTGCGATCAGTGCGATCAAGATCTGGTTCATGTAATTTACAAGAGCCACAACCTCACCCTGGCTGATGATCCCATTGCCTACTTCGATCCCACCATACCATAAAATGGCGATAATGGCAAAATTCATGATCACAGTTGTTGCCGGATTCAGAAGTGCGGAAATCTTTCCTGCACGAATCTGAATGGCTGTATACTGATCATTTACTTCTGAGAAATCTTTATTTTCTTCTTTCTGGCGTCCAAAGGCACGAACCACTCTGGCGCCTACATGGTTCTCCCTGGTGATCAGCGAAATCCGGTCCAGGGAAGCCTGTGCCTTTTTGTAAATAGGTACCGTCCATTTCATGATCAGGTAGATCACAATGGAGATCACAGGTACTGCGATCAGAAAAATAACCCCAATCCTTACATTAATAGTAAAGGACATGATCACTGCTCCCACCACAATAAAAGGTGAGCGCAGGAACAGACGCAGAACCATATTTACACCAGTCTGTGCCTGATTAATATCACTGGTGATCCTGGTTACAAGCGTAGGTGTACCAAGCCGGTCAAGTTCCCGGTATGAAAGGCTGCTGATATGGGAAAACATCTCCCTGCGAAGAGCCGTACTAAAACCTGTGGCTGCCCTTGCCGCAAAATACTGGGCTGTAAGGGCACATACAAGTCCGATCACACCTAACAGCACCATGATCACGCACTGTCGCCAGATATAGGCAGTGTCCCCATTCTTGATTCCTACGTCCATGATCCCGGCCACCACCAACGGAACGATCAGTTCAAAAGTAGCTTCCAGCATCTTAAACAAAGGAGCCAGAAAAGTTTCCTTCCCATAGCCTTTCAAAAACCGTATTAATTTTTTCATTCTTTTTTATTGCTCCTGGATTCTTCCATAGATTTTTGTCATCCGGCGCATACGTATGATGGTCTCTTCGTCAAACTGACCCTTTGTCAGTCTCCATTTCCAGTTGTTGCCTAAAGTAGATGGAGTATTCATCCTTGCTTCATTGCCCAGGCAAAGATAATCCTGTACCGGAATCACCGCCAGATCTGCCACACAGGACATGGCTTCACGGATCATCCCCCATACACACTCATCGGCACTTTTCCCTTTGCATCCTGTATATTCCCTGGCAAAAGCTGCATCATGACGACTTAAGTCACGGTACCAGCCCTTTGTAGTCTCATTATCATGAGTACCTGTATACACCACACAATTATGATCATACTTATAAGTAAGATAATCGCTATTCTCACTTTTTTCAAATGCAAATTGTAAAACCTTCATGCCGGGAAAACCGGATTTCTTCAACATCTGAAGAACTGTATCTGTCAGGTATCCCAGATCCTCTGCAATCACATTCAAATGACGGATATTTTTTCTAAGGACTTTAAACAGCTCCAGTCCTGGACCCTGCTCCCACTTTCCGAATTCTGCGGTAGAATCACCATATGGAATCGCATAATATTCATCAAATCCACGGAAATGGTCGATCCTTACCATATCATAGATCTCCATGCAGTGGCTCATTCTCTGGATCCACCACTGATATCCTGTCTCTTTGTGGTAATCCCAGTTGTAAAGAGGATTGCCCCACAGCTGGCCTGTTGCAGAAAAAGCATCCGGCGGGCAACCTGCTACTGCCACTGGCTGGTTCTCTTCATCAAACTGGAACAGAAGAGGATTTGCCCATGCATCGGCACCATCAAAGGCTACATAGATGGGCAGATCCCCGATGATCTCCACACCTTTTTTGTTGGCATAAGCCTTTAATGCACTCCACTGTTTGTAAAACCAGTACTGCTGGAAACGGTAGAACTGGATCTCATCTGCCAGACGTACCTTTGCCTGCTCCATGGCCTGTGGGTCACGTGTCTTTAATTCCTTTGGCCATTCATTCCAGCCAATACTGCCCTGCTCATTTTTGATGGCCATATAAAGGCAGTAATCCTCCAGCCAGAATCCACGGCTCTTTACAAATTCCTGGAAACCAGCGTCTCCCTGGCAGTCGTATTTCTCATATGCTTTTCTCAGCAGACGGAAACGGGAATTGTACATTTTCTCATAGTCTACGTAGCTTTCACTTCCGCCCCAGTCACAGCTGCTGCATTCTTCCTCTGTAAGCAGCCCAAGCTCAATAAATGCTTCAATATCTATAAAATAAGGATTTCCTGCAAATGTGGAAAATGCCTGATATGGGGAATCTCCATATCCGGTAGGTCCCAGCGGCAGGATCTGCCAGTATTTCTGTCCTCCTTTTGCAATCTGGTCTACAAATTCATAAGCTTCTTTTGAAAAGCATCCAATCCCGTAATCGGACGGAATGCTGAATATCGGAAGTAATACTCCACTGGCTCTCATTTGTTGTTCCTCCTGTTTATTAAAATTGACATACTGCTTTATTATATCAAGCCCCTGTTTGCAGGTCAATGTTTGGATTTTCAGCTTTATGTAAGAAATTCACCAGAAATTCTGAAATTCAGGCAGACTTTCTCCGACAGCAAAGCAGGCAGAGGAACCCTGTCCTCTGCCTGTGACCGTACCAGTTCGCCCTGCCTGTCATCGCCGGATGCTTTTTTGCCGCAGCTTACAAGAAAGGCCACGCACACCAGCACCAGAAGCAGGATCCATCCTTTTTTCTTCATCTGTTTTCCCCTTTTGATATAAAATTCCCCGGATTACCGTAGGTAGCAAAATCATGTGAAGCATTTATATATCTTCAGTATTGGTAAACAGATGCTGATTTATTCATTTACATTGAAAATCCTGGCAGCAGCCGGATTTCATATTAGATTCATTTAAACTCATTTAAATAGTTTCTTTTTTATATATACAGAGATATCGTGGTACACTTTTTCTTTTCCTTTTTCATTAAGGATCTCATGGCGCATCCCAGGATAAACCTTTCCTTTTACGTCCAGGTATCCTGCGTGACGCATGGCTTGTACTGATTTTGAGAAATGACGTATATTGATCATGCAGGGATCGTCTGCTCCGCTGATAAACAGTACAGGCATTTTAGGCTTACTGCAGTTCCAGTGTTTCACATCATAGGCACGCTTCATCAGTTCAAATAAGGTAATAAAACCGTCATCTGTAAAGGTAAATCCACAGTATTCTGACTGATGATAGGCATCACATACTTCCTTGTCAGAGCAGATCCAGTCCTTGCATTGTTCATCTTTCAGGAATTTTGCGTAGTAGGAAGCAAAGGACATTGTCTCCAGAAGCTTGCTCTTATGATCCATTCCCCGGATCTTTCCTTCTGCCTTTGCTATGGCTGTCCCTAATGGTCTGGCTGCATTCTTGCTTGGTGAACCGCATACGATCAGCATATCCATACAATCATCATGCTCTTTTGCATAAGCTCTTACTGCCAGGGAACCCATGCTGTGTCCCATCAGGATCAGGGGCAGCTCCGGGTATTTTTCTTTCAGACCCTGGTTCACAGTATGAATGTCTGACAGAAGTGCATCTGCACCGCCGCCATACATGTACCCTAAGTCCTCTTTTCTTCGCACGCTTTTCCCATGGCCTCTATGGTCGTGGATAATGGTCAGGTAGCCTTGCTGTGTCATGTATTCCATAAATGGAAGGTATCGTTCTTTGTGTTCGGTCATGCCGTGGACCAGCTGCAGGATTCCTTTGTATGGGTGTTCGTCCGGGATCAGGGCAAGTACCGAGATCTCCAGCCCATCTGCCTGGGAATAAAAGCTTCCTTCGTATTTTTTGCTCATGTTCTTCCCCTCTTTCTGTTCCTTTTGTTATAAATTATTATAAGGGGGCTGCGTTGCCATTGTCAACGGATTCTGGTATAATGGGAGCGGTTGAGATGCAGTGTGTGTTTTGTCGATTGTGTAAATTTTTTCAGGAGGTATTATGGACGATAATAAAGATAATAAATATGATGATGAGGCAGTAAGTGACCTCATGGATTCGCCACATATTGATGATGAGGCTGATAGCACTCCGGATGTTGAAGATGATGGCATCCCAGATGAGAACTCCCTGGAGGGTGAAGATAATGAGGATGTGCAGTTAGATTCCGAAGAAGACGATATTGAAGATGACGGCGAAACCGAAAATGCGGCTGAAATCGACGAGGATGCCCCGGTTGAGGGGGCGGTTCCGGTGGGGAGGAATCGCAGGAAAAAGAAGCGGACCGGGCTGATTTTGTTTTTGGTGGTTCTGATCCTGGTGGCTGGCGGGGCTGCCGGTTATTATATGTATCTGCGGAACCAGCCTCAGGAGGCTGTGGAGGAGTATCTGTCTGCTGTTCAGCGGCTTGATTTTACTGCTATGGAGGGCATGCTGCAGAGTAATGACCTTTCTGCACTGGATGATGCGGATCTTAGGAATGATGCTTATACAGAGTTTTTCAAGAGCATCAATGAGAAGATGACTTTTAAGATCATCCGCAATGATTTCAGTCTGAATAATGGTACTGCCAGGGTTACTGCACGGATCCGTTATATTGATGGTACTGAGATTTATAAGGAGACTGTCAGCGAATTTCTCCGCCAGATCGTTTCCAAAGCTTTTTCCGGTGAGAGCCTGACCCAGGAGGATACCCAGGCCAAGCTGGCTTCTATCCTCAGTGAGAAGGCAGCGTCTACAGAGCCGGTTTACAGTGAGACTGATATTCTTTATCCGGTGATCAAAACGGATAATACCTGGAAGATCGTTTCTCTGGATGACGCAACAGTGAAGCTGATGTCAGCGAATTTCAAGAGTGTGGAAAATGAGATCAATCAGACTTTGGATGGTTCTTCCCAGGATGCGACAGATGATCCTGCTGCTTCCGGTACAGATGAAGGACAGGCAGATTCTATTGATATGACAACTTCCAATTTTCAGATTCGTTATACCAGACATCAGACAGCCAATGATTTCGCCGGAAATCCCTGTCTTCTTGTTTATTATGATTATACGAACCTGAGTTCAGAGCCTTCCAGTGCTATGGTGGATGTTTCTCTTAGCGCTTACCAGAATGACACTGCTTTGTCTGCTGCCATTCCGGATACCAATGATGATGCTCTTGATCATTATATGGCTGAGATCCAGCCTGGTCAGACAGTGAGTGTGTGCCAGGCCTTTTCCCTGAATGATACAAGTGATGTTACGTTGGTCGCAGGAGAGGGTTTAAGCTTTGGTGGCGGTGCTGCTACTTCCCAGATCTTAAAACTTCAGTAGAGCACCCTTAGGCTGCAAATGCAGGAATATTTTATAAAGCCAATTATTAAAAAGCTGTGATTTATCTGAAATATCAGATAGGTCACAGCTTTTATTGTGTACGGTATTCTTTTAGTTGTTTTCTGCGGTTTCTGTAGTCCGGGCAGTATTTTTCTACTTCTTCCCAGAACTGTGGGGAATGGTTCATATGCCGTCTGTGAGCCAGTTCATGGACCACTACGTAGTCCAGAAGTTCTTCTGGCAGATAGTACAGCAGATAGTTAAAATTTACATTTCCTTTGGAACTGCAGCTTCCCCATCTTGTTTTCTGGTTGCGGATAGTGATCCTTCCAACCTGTACGTTCATGATCCTGCAGTAGTATTCCACCCTTTTTGCAATTTTTTCCACAATATTTTTCTTATCTGCTGCGGTCAGGCTGGTGACAGGTGGAGCTGGCACAGTTTTTCCTGCGTCTGTGTTTCTTGTTTCCAGGTATTTCTTCAGGATCCAGCCTTCGTGTTCTTTTACAAAGCGGACCAGCTCACGGTCTGACAGCCTGTAGGGGATCCGGGCATATATACTGCCCTCCTGTTTCACTTCCAGGCCAATGGTCTTTCGTCCGGAACGTACTACCTGGACTTTCAGTTTTTCATTTTGATTTTCGATATATATTTCTGTAAGCACATTTCCTCCTGCATATTTCTGTACATAGTTTCCCTGGGATCAGGGAACACTGAGGACAGGAACGAGTGAACCTGCCTCGTTACAGAAAGGATGGTATTTATGGGTAATAAATTTCTGCAATATTTTTCTCTGACCCTTGTGGTTATCGGTGCCATTAACTGGGGACTGATCGGATTTTTTGATTTTAACCTGGTAGCATTGCTGTTTGGAAGTATGTCCTGGCTTTCCAGGATCGTGTATGCGCTGGTAGGCCTTTGCGGTCTGTATCTGCTGAACTTCTACAGTCTGGTTGCCACAGAGGGGCAGGAGGGCTGATCCTGCCTGGTAAAACAAAACCCCGGGGAACATTCCCGGGGCATAAAAAAAGCGATAGACGGGGCTCGAACCCGCGGTCTCGACCTTGGCAAGGTCGCGCGTTACCAACTACGCCACTATCGCATAAGCGGGTGATGGGAATCGAACCCACGTATCCAGCTTGGAAGGCTGGTGTTCTACCATTGAACTACACCCGCACATTTTATTATGTGCTTTTGTTTACCGCTGCAACGATGATTAGTATACCCGATAACCTTTTATTTGTCAACACTATTTTTGAATTTTTTTATTTTTTCTACAAGTCGAAAAATTCACCTGAGCCAGACATAAACACAGAACAAAAAGAACAGTGCTGCAGCCCCAATAAAAATAGCGCCTACAATAAGTCCTGCCTTCAGTGACAGCCAGATCACTGCCCTTGTTTCTTCTTTTGTCAAAGGCTCTTTTTCCTCTGTATCCAGCGCAGGATCTGGCATGGCAAATTTCTTCCTGCCTGTATTCCAGGGCATCCCTTCCACATCCATATCTGCTACTGTATAATCCGGTAATTCTTCTTTCTGTCTTTTTCCCATATCCTGTCTCCTGATCCGGTATTCATAAAATACTGTGCGGCCATGAAGCCAGCTGCATGCCAGAATATTTCCTGACATACAGCATAGATCCATTGCCTGTATCCTTAATCGTAAAGATGACAGCGGACCATATGTCCGTTCCCCATATCCTTTTCTTCCGGGATCTGAGTCTTACAGATCTCCATACATTTTCTGCACCTGGTATGGAATTTACATCCTGACGGCGGATTGGCCGGTGAAGGGATATTCCCCTCCAGGATGATCCGGTTTCTTTTCAGATCCGGATCCGGCATTGGGATTGCGGAAAACAGTGCTTCAGTATAAGGATGAAGCGGCTTTGCAAAAATATCCTCTGTACTTCCGGTTTCCACCAGTCCTCCCAGGTACATAACACCAATGGTATCTGAAATATGCTCTACCACGGAAAGATCGTGGGAAATGAACAGATAGGTAAGATTTCTCTTTTCCTGAAGTTCTTTTAACAGATTGATGATCTGCGCCTGTACAGACACATCCAGAGCTGATACAGGCTCATCACAGACTACAAACTCCGGATTGAGTGCCAGCGCCCTTGCAATGCAGATACGCTGCCTTTGTCCACCGGAAAACTCATGAGGATACCGGTCTTTGTGATATGTCTGCAGCCCACAGTCATCCATGATCTTATTCAGATATTCATCATATTCTTCCTTTGGAACCAGCTTATGCTCTCTTACCGCTTCTCCGATGATCTCCCCTACCGGAAGCCTTGGAGACAGTGATGAGTAGGGATCCTGGAAAATGATCTGCATTTTTGTACGAAGTTCCCGCAGTTCTTTATGATCCAGACTGTAAATATCTTTTCCATTGAAAAGTACAGTACCGTCTGTCTTTGGGATAAGGCGGAGAAGAGTTCTTCCTGTGGTAGATTTCCCACAGCCGGATTCTCCTACCAGTCCCATGGTAGTACCTCTTTTTATATTAAAGGAAACATCCTCCACTGCTTTTACAGCACCTATCTGCTTGCCAAACATCCCGCCTTTGATAGGGAAATACTTTTTCAGATGGGATACCTGCAGAATATAATCCTGATTTTCTGTTTTCTCACTCACTGATCTTTCCCTCCTCTCCTGGATGCTCTTTTACCAGCCAGCCCTCCTCCGGACGGTCCTGGTAACGGTAACAGCTTACTTCATGGGTAGGACTGAGGCGGATCACTTCTGGATAAGAGCCCTGGCATTTCTCACACCGCAGCTCACATCTGTCACGGAAATAACAGTAATCCGGCATGTTGATCGGATTAGGCACCTTACCTGGAATACTGTACAGCTTATCTACTTTCTTCCCTACTACAGGCTTGGAACGCATAAGTCCGATGGTATAGGGATGGGAAGGTGTATTAAAAATCTCTCTTGCAGTTCCTTTTTCAACAACCCTGCCTGCATACATGATCACCACATAATCTGCCATCTCAGCGATCACGCCCAGGTCATGGGTGATCAGCATAATGGAAGAATTGATCTTGTCCTTCAGATTTCTCATAAGGTCAAGGATCTGTGCCTGAATAGTCACATCCAAAGCTGTAGTAGGCTCATCTGCAATGATCAGTCTTGGATTGCAGGCAAGCCCAATGGCAATACATACACGCTGGCGCATACCACCAGAAAGCTCATGTGGATACATCTTATAAACACCATCACAGTTGGCGATCCCAACCAGCTTCAGCATTTCCAGAGTTCTTGCTTTTACCTGTGCCTTTGGCATATCCGGATTATGGAGCATAGTGATCTCATCCACCTGCTCTCCGATGCGGAAAACAGGATTCAGCGCAGTCATAGGCTCCTGGAAGATCATTGCCATCTCATTGCCTCTCAGCTTCTGCATTGCACTGGTAGGCGTATTCACTATATTATAAACCTTATCCCCTGTATTAAACCGGATCTCTCCTTGCACAGTCTGTCCCTGAGGACGCTGTACCAGCTGCATCAGAGAAAGGCTGGTAACAGATTTTCCGCATCCGGATTCTCCTACAATACCCACAGTCTTTCCCTGAGGCACTTCAAAGCTGACTCCGTCTACAGCCTTCACAGTACCTATATCTGTAAAGAAATAGGTGTGTACATCATCAAACTCCACTACATTCTCCGGATTTTTCATCTGAGAAAGATATTCAGACTCCGGAATATTCTTCCGGTTCCGCTTCTTTTCCATCTCATCTGTGATCTTCCGGTTTTCCCTGGAAATCCTTTTTGTTTCTTTAGCTGAGATATAATTTGCGTTTTTCTTTTTAAATAATGCCATACTCTCTCACCTACCGTTTCATCTTGGGGTCAAATGCATCCCGAAGTCCGTCGCCTACAAAGTTAAATCCAAGAACTGTAAGCAGGATCAGGCACCCGGCCGGAATCCACACAAACGGGAAGTTTGTAAGTACATAAACATCATTGACCGCATTTACAATATTTCCCCAGGATGCATAGGGGAATTTAACACCAAGTCCAAGGAAGCTTAAGGTCGCTTCCATCAGGATAACATCTCCCAGACCCATGGTAGCAAATACGATAAGCTGCGGGATTACATTGGGGATCAGATGTCTGAAGATACGTCTGGAAACCCGGATACCTGTAGCCTCTGTGGCAACCATAAATTCCTGCTCACGAAGGGACAGGATCTGGCCACGAACAATCCTGGCAATAGACGGCCATCCGATCACACCCAGGATGGCACACAGTGCATAAATACGGATACGTGGATCGATCTTGTAGTAATCCATTACAGATCCGATGATAATATATAAAGGCATGGCCGGAATACAGATCACCACATCCACCAGACGCATCAGTATGGTATCCACCCAGCCGCCAAAATAGCCGGAAATACCGCCGATGATCACGCCAAGCACCACTTCAATGATGATAACCACAAATCCGATAAGAAGGGAAATACGTCCTCCATACATCAGTCTTGTAAGCATATCCATACCATTTCCGTCTGTACCTGCCCAGTGTTTACTGTCAGGGGAACGGAATGTATCATTTACCGTGGTCTTTTTCTGGTTACGGATCACATACTGTGTATTCTTTCTCTGAAGCTGATATTTCTCTTCTTCTCCCTTTTCATTCACTGCAGTAAAGGTATCTGCATTCTCATTGATAGCCTCTTCTACCGCTTCTTTAAAGGAAAGTGAAAGGAAACTGCCGGAGGTCTGAGGGGAAACAAGAAGGGAAGAAATGGTTGCATAAACCTGTCCTTCCTTCAGGATCTCCACTGCCTCCTGGCCATCCAGAGACTGTATTTCATACTTTGTGTCCTCATATTCAAAGGAAGTCTTATCTTCTGCCAGGGCTCCAAGAGCTGCCTCCTGGAAATCAAATCCTGGTGTATCCTCCTGAGATACCGGATTAAATACTTTCTTTGTTGCAACACCGATCACACCAGAAACAGAAATCACATCCTGCCGCCCGGATTTTGTAATGGAATAGGTCACACCATCTACTTCAAAGCTTTCTTCATCTGCTTCTACAGCTGCTGTGTACCCTTCCTTGATCTCATCTGTAACAGGGGTGCTTCCTGCCTCTTTGTAAGATGATTTGCCTTTCAGGGTCAGTACTGTAGCAACAGGCTCTGCAGATGTGATCTGGTAATAAATATCTCCTTTTTTCTCCAGACCATACACTGCATCATTTGCTTCAAAGGAATCCTGCTCCTGATTCACTGCAAGAATGAATTTCTGCTGTGCTGCTGCCGGGAAATCCATCCCCTCTTTCACAGTAAAAATATAAGCATCATTGTCCGTAGCGCCTGCATAATCCTTCCATACGTATTCTGTCTTACGGAAAACCTGACTTTCTCCATATGGACTGACCACACCGCCAACAAAAGAAAACAGGAACATGGCGATCAGGATCACAAGGCCTGCCATGGCAAGCTTATTACGGAAAAACCGTTTCATTACCAGCATTCCCGGTGAAAGAACTTTCACACGCTGTTCATCATCCAGCGCCTGGGAGGTACTGACATGCTGATCGATATTTTTTTCAGAATCTTTGCTCATGTTTTTCCTCCTAATTTATTCTTACTCTTGGGTCTGCCACTGCATAAAGGATATCTGCGATCAGATTGCCTGTCAGTGTAAGGAATGCCAGAAATACCATATAAAACATGGTAAACGGAATGTCTCCCTGGGTCAGCGCCTGATAAGAAGTATATCCGATCCCAGGGATCTGGAATAATGTTTCTGTGATCATGGCACCTGCAAACAGGTTTGGAAGTGTACTTCCCAGGATCGTGATGATGGGGATCAGTGTATTACGGAATGCATGGTGATAGATCACCTTTTTCTCCGGAACACCCTTTGCCCTTGCTGTACGGATATAATCTGCATTCAGCACTTCCAGCATATTTGTTCTTGTATAACGCATCAGGGATCCTACGCTTACGATAGTCAGTGTTACCACCGGAAGGATCAGATGCTTTGCCATATCCAGTATTTTTCCAACAGAACCATAGGATTCATGCATACGGCTTACGATTCCGTACAGATCCACCCATTTCAGATTGATGGAAAAGATGTATTTCAGGATAGTAGCAAAAAAGAAGGAAGGCAGAGAAATACCGATCAATGCAAAAACCGTCACTGCATAATCCACCTTACTGTACTGTTTGGTAGCCGACAATATCCCCAGAGGGATAGCTATAATGATCTCCAATATAAAGGCCGCCAGCCCCAGCGCAAAGGAATACCAGATCACACTGGAGAATTTCTGTGTTACCGGCTGATGGAAGATCCAGGATTCTCCAAATTCCCCTTTCACAGCCCTTGAAAGCCAGCTGAAATATCCTTCCAGCACAGGCTTGTCCAAGCCATAAGAAGCATTCAGTTCTGCCACAAGCTCATCATAAGGCTTTGCCCCCTGTTTCATGGACATATCTCTGGCACGGCCTTCCACATAAGAAGTAGGAAGGCTTCTCTCTATAGAGTAAATGATCAGGGAAACGAAGAACAGGATCAGCGCTCCAAGAAGCACACGCCGTACTATAAATTTCTTCATTAAAACTGTCCTTTCTGATTGTCATTGAAGTCCGTCTGCAAAGAAAGGGGGGCTTCAGCGCCCCCTTCCCATATGCTGCAAAACCTTAATTCATTTCCATTGTCTCGATATCTTTATACCAGTAATAGAATGTGCTTACATCCTTTGTAAATGTATCTGCATTAATACGCTCAGGGCTGTAGATAATGCAGTTCTGTCTCTGGTATACCGGAATCTCAACTGCCCAGTCAAGGATAATATCCAGACACTGTTTGTAAACAGACTTTCTGTATTCCTGATCAGCAGAAGAACGAGCATCAATAATATCCTGATCCAGGGTAGCATCATTGATGTGGTAGTAGTTACTCTTTACGCTTTCGCTGTGATAGATCTGATACATATCCGGGTCAACAGTTGCCTGCCATGCAGCTGCCCAAAGCTCTGCAGTACCTGCATTTAATTTATCCCACATGATATTTGCATCTGTTACATCATTGATCTCCAATGTGAAGCCGATCTTCTCAAGAGCCTGTTTTGCATCTGTAAGGATTGCAAAGCTTGGGTGGTCACCGGAACCGTCTGCACCGATGGTCATCTCATAAGTAAGCTTTGCTCCATCCGGAGCTGCTGTCAGCTTGCCATCTTCTACTGTGTAGCCTGCTGCCTCAAAGTATCCAAGGGATGCCTGAAGTGCTGCGTCAAATTTCTCATCATCTGTCATCTCATCTGTGTAGATCGGATTGCCTTCAACATCCACAGAATAAGCCACCTGATAATCTGCATCGGACTTCTGAGGTGCTGCCCAGGAAGTATTGGAGATCGGATAATTGATCACAGCTGCAGCATCTCCGTAGTAGGAATCAATGGATACGTCACGATATACGGAAAGAATGGTTGCGATAGCTTTTCTAAGGTTCTTAGAAGCATCAGAACCAGGCTCATTTCCTACGTTAATGGTAGCAGCATTAAGACCGATGTATCCATATCCCAGATTATCTGTAGTATTGGTCATGATCTTGTCACCATTCAGGCTGTCATTACCATTAATGCTCTCGATCTGCTCAAAAGCTGACTTGCTTCCTGATGGATCAGAAAGGTCGATGGTACCCTGCTGAACACCTGCGATCTTGTCTGCTTCTGATGTTTCACGCCACTGAAGATTCTTGATCTTAGGAGCGCCCTTGTAATAGCTTTCATTTGCCTCAAGGTAAACGGTCTTATTCTCGTATTTCACAAACTTGTACGGACCTGCGCCAAGAGGGGTATTTCCTTTCTCGCGGATGGAGGAAAGATCTCCCTTTGTGAAACCAAACTTGTTATTGTCATAATCATAAAGAGAAGTATCTCCATAGTAATGCAGCGGCTCTACGATCACACCCAGATTGTACAGGGTTGTTGCAGAAAATCCGTCTGTTGTTACCTCAACTTCATAATCATTGATCTTCTTGATACCTTCGATATTAGCAACTTCTTCGCCTTCTCCTGCAGCAGTCTTCTGCTCTACCAGATATTCTGTAGCAAGATTGGTAACGTCCTCATCAAAGTATGCTTCATCTCCATATGCGGCAGCAAGTGTCTTGTAATCTGTGCCATACTGATCTGCTATATCGTTAAGGATGGTATCCCGATCCTTTTCATCTGCAGAGTAATCCTGATCCTTTGCGTAAAGCATTACAAAGAACTCAGCTGCACTGTTCACCTGGTAATCCTCTTTATAAGACTCCCAGTCACTTTCCGCCCAGTCGTATTCAGAGGAAAGCAGAGGCATGATCAGGTCTGATTTCACCTTCTCAGCCAGCTCATCCGGCATATCGTTTAATACATTCTCTACATCCTCATCTGTAATGGAATCTGCTACTGTAGAGTTCAAACGGTAATTCTTCAGTCCTTTTATATTGGTAGAATAAAGGGTAGCACCACCATCATAATCAGTATCTGCAAATACATACAGAGTAAAGATCAGGTCATCCGCTGTAAGTGGCTCACCATCTGAAAAGGTAACATCATCTCTCAGTTTAAAATTATAAACAGTAGTATCCTCATTCTGTGTAACAGTAACATCGGACAGGCCTGTATAGGTGTAGTCTGTACCATTGTATTCATGGGTCTCACCCTCGATACCATTGTAGATCACTGCACCGCTTCTGTCTGTGTCAAACAGATATGCACCAACAATATCTGCAATCTGCTGATCCGGCACTGCCTCACAGAAAAATCCGCTGAACTTCTCAGAGAAATTCGTCTGTCCAACAACGAGAGGTGTGTCAGAACCTGTGTCCTTTCCTTCTGTAGCTGTTTCTGTGTCAGCTTCTTCTGCAAATACAGGAACACTGAACATTGTTGCGGCCATAACTCCTGATAGCAGCAGAGCCATTAACCTTTTTTTCCTCATCCTTAATCCTCCTTTTGTTATTTGTAACTATTTACCAATATTGAACATGTACACTGGTATTGTTTGTTACGTTTTGAAGTAAATCCATTGTAACATGTTTTTCTTGATTAGCAAATAGCAACTTTTCTGTTTTTGTCCATTAATTATTACCATGAATACCTGATTCTGGATTCTTAAGAAAGCTTTTCAAAACTGTCTTTTATTTTCCTGTTTTTGACTGTGAGAATGATCCCAAACATAATAAATACAAAAGAATCTGCTGCAAATAAATATTCAGCAGATACTGCACGCTGCTTAGGATCCAGGAAAATGAAGATCAGATCAGATACAAAGCTTCCACAGCCAAGGACCAGGATTCCCAGACTGCACCGCCAGGGTCTTTTTACCTGTTTTTCATAATCTGCCCTGCTTAAATCCTTTTTATGTGCCTGTGGGATTTCTACCAATGCAGAAGTATTCTCTCCATTTTGGCGGATCCGCAGATATAAAGCACCGCTGCCTGCAATCACATAAGCAACTAGTAAAAGCTGGAATACAAACGGCAGAAGGACCCAGGCAACCCGGCTGCCGTTGTTATTCAGGCACATACCGCCAATATAAAAGCCCAGTGCCAGTATGCCCAGAATCATAGAAGACAAAACTGTTTTTTTCAGTTCCTGTTCTGAAAGCCTGGTTCTGTACCACTGTCCTGTATACTCATAACGGTTTCCTTTTTTCCGGTAATCATTTCTGTATTTCTTCATGAATGTATGTCTTTCTCCTTTATCACAGGTCAAGCTTTTTACGGATCTCATCTACGATCTTTGAAATACATCCCTGTTCAAAAGGTACGTTAAGCCCGGATTCTTTCAGCAGTTCCGGATAGAAACGGCTTGCAGACAATTTGCAAAGCTTCATGTAATCTGCCCATGCAGCTCCATGATCCTCGTCCATTGTGATCTTAAACTGGAAAGCACAAAGCTGTGCCAGAACATAATCAATATAATAAAAGGGCATTTCAAAAATATGATGCTGTCTCTGCCAGTATGCACCCTTTTCCATAAAACCGCAGCCTGTAATATCAAGGTGTGGCCAGTATTCCTTTTCCAACTGCTTCCACGCATCACGGCGTTCTTTTGGGGTCATATCCGGATTGCCATAAACAATATGCTGGAATTCATCTACCATGGTTCCGTATGGTACAAAGGCAATGGCATCCTCCAGATGCATCTGCCTGTAATCATTTCCTTTTTCACCAAAAAACAGTTCGATCCATGGTTCAGCAAAAAATTCCATAGACATGGAATGGATCTCTGCAGTCTCCATGGTAAGATACCGATTGTGCTCTTTGATTGGGTCCTTGGCTGACACATAATACTGGAATGCATGTCCGCACTCATGGGTGATCACATCCACATCTCCGCTGGTACCATTAAAGTTTGCAAAGATAAATGGTACTCCGTAATCGGAAATCTCTGTCATATATCCACCGGTAGCCTTATTCTTCCGTCCAAAAACGTCAAACAGCTCCCAGTCCATCATTATATTGAAAAAGTCTCTGGTCTCCTCTGACATCTCAGAATACATTTTCCTGCCACTTTCCAGGATCTGCTGTGGTGTGCCTGTTGGTGCCGGGTCTCCCTGCTTGAAATAAACACCTGCATCATAGTAAGTCAGGCTGTCCACTCCAAGACGTTCCCTGCGCCTTTCATGCATTTGGGATGCAAAAGGTACAAAAGTCTTCTTGATCTGCTCACGCAGGCTGGCAATGTCCTCTTTCGTATAAGAATTGCGGTTCATCCTGCAATATCCCATATCAATATAATTCTCAAAGCCAAGAAGCCTTGCCTGTGCAGTACGATTTTTCACCATAAGATCATAGATCTCATCGATCTCATCCTGTTTCCCCTCAAAAAATGCAGAGAATTTATCCCAGGCCTTCTTTCTGGTATCCCTGTCGCTGGCTTTCATATATTTCTGAAGCAGGGAAAGATTCAGTTCTTCTCCTTCCCAGTCCACAGAAGCAGAAGCGATCAGCTTGCTGTATCTGGTAGCCAGCGCATTCTCTTCCTGCATCAGTGGGATCAGCTTTTCATCAAAGGCTTTCATCTCAAGCTCCATGGACTTAAAAGCCACTGCTCCCAGTTTTTCTTCCATGTAGGCTCTGTAGGGAGTTTTGAAAAGCATCTTATTATACTCGTCTGTCAGGGCATTGATCTCTGGTATTTTCTGGTCATAATATTCTTTTTCCCCTTCGTAAAATGCATTGGTCACATCCCCGTCTCTGCGTATCTGTGCAATCGTTGCCATGGTTGTTACATGGTACAGCTTTTTCCATATTTCCTGGTGAATGGCAAACTGTTCTTCCCCACTGGCTGCATGGGCAGCCTTCTCGATCAGCTTCCTGCCTTCTTCTACCACAGCCGGAATGTCCGGTCTTTCATAAGGAATCTCAGAAAATCTCATATTTCACATCTCCTTTATCTTCCCCAGCCAATGGGCATGGGATTCTTTTTATACTACCATAATCCATCTTGAAGTTATGGTTAATATTTTCCTTTTTAGGGTAAAAAATACCACTGAAAGTATAATAAAAAAGGATCCTGCAAAGCAGGATTCTCCGCCTGCGGCGGGTCGCCTTAAGCGACATCTACCCTTCCGCCGCAGTGCGATCCTGCCCGGTAGGGCTTTTTTATGTACTAGGAGATTCCAACGGAATTTCCTAGTACATAAAAAATCAGGAACCCATCCAAAAACAAGCTCCTGACTTTAAGACTTTCAAAACAAAACCATCAGTTCTCCCAATCCCATACATTGGTGGCTGCCATCTGGCTCCGTGGCTTCTTGATCACAAGTTCCGGGCTCTTGGCACTTACCTTTGTATTCGCCGGAATAGACTCAGTAATAAATGTATTTCCTCCGATGATGGTATTCTCCCCGATCACAGTCTCACCGCCTAATACAGTAGAATTGGAATAAATCGTCACATTGTCCCCAATGGTAGGATGTCTTTTTACATTTGCCAGCTGCTGTCCCATCCTGGTTGATAATGCGCCCAGAGTCACACCCTGGTACAGCTTTACATTATTGCCGATAGTGGTAGTCTCTCCGATTACCACACCGGTTCCATGGTCAATAAAGAAATACTCTCCTATGGTAGCACCAGGGTTGATATCGATCCCTGTGCTGCTGTGTGCATATTCTGTCATGATCCTTGGAATAAAAGGTACCTCACTTGTGTAAAGAATGTGTGCCAGACGGTATACATAGATAGCCAGAAATCCCGGATAAGAGAAAATGATCTCCTCTCTGCTCTTGGCTGCCGGGTCTCCGTCAAATCCAGCCTGTACATCCTTCAGAAGCATCTCCTGAATATGGGGAAGCTCCCTGAAAAAGTCTCCGGTCACTTCTGCTGCCCTTTCATCTGCTTTCTCCTCACCCATGTACAGATAAGCAATCTTGATCTGTCTCTCCAGACGATCATAGAGGTCGTTCAATACGTGCCCCAGATAATGCTCCGGAAACATGGCTGCTGCAGAATCGTTTCCAAAATAACCTGGAAAGATCACTGCTTTTAATTCTCTCACTATATCAACTACTGCTGATCTGTCAGGAAGCTCTCTCTTGCTTCTTGGCAAAAACAGTTCTTCATCATGATAATTCCTGGTAAGATGCTCTACTGCACTTAGAATAGATGTTTTTTTGTCGTTCATTTCAGCCTCCTCAAGGGATTATTCTAAATCTAAATAAGTTATGTTTTATCATATTACAATATCACCCTTTTCGTCAATCCCCAGCCGCACCCCCTCCGGCAAAAAATGCCAAAATTATCCTGGAAATATTCTGCAAATCCCTGTAAATTCCCCGCAAACTCCCTGTAACAAGCGCTGCCTTACGAAAAGGGAATATAACAAGCGCTGCCACACGAAAAGGGAATTGACCTTTTTCCGGAATACGGATATAATAAAGGACAGTTGCCGTATAACAATTTTGTTATAAGCGGCTTTTCTATGGAGAGTTAGCGAAGTGGTCGTAACGCGCCGCACTCGAAATGCGGTTGTCCGCAAGGGCACGTGGGTTCAAATCCCACACTCTCCGTTTTTATCACATTTATCTGGCCGTTTGTCCGGGTTATACACTGCTGTTTATCTTGGTATGTACTGCTGCCTGTCTTGATATGTATGCTGTTTATCTTGATATGTGCTGCAGTCTGTCTTGGTGTGTATTGCTGCCTGTCCTGGTATTGCTTGACAATCTCAGGTTTTGCATGTATAATCCCAACATAAGCAATAATTACAACATTATAGGGGATTGGTCAAATGGTATGATAGGGGTCTCCAAAACCTTTGGTGGGAGTTCGATTCTCTCATCCCCTGCTCCTTAGGAGCCTGAAAGCTTTCAAATCAAGGCATTCAGGCTCTTTTGTTATCTATAAATATATTTACTTGTTTTTCGTTGCTAAAACAACGTACCCTGCTGTTGTCCTGTATTATAATCTCCACATACAGTTGAGAGAACAGCCAGAAAACAGATTCATTTCTTCAGCACTGCTGTCTGTCCTGTAAAACGATCCATATAAAACAAATATCAAATATAAAGGAGAATTTGCATGAACCAGTCTACAGAAAGAAAAATGTTCTGTTTCCAGTGTGAACAGACCGCAGGTTGTTCAGGATGTACAGGAAATACCGGTGTGTGCGGCAAAACAGCTGATATCGCCCAGCTTCAGGACAAGCTTACCGGTTCCCTGGTAGGCCTTGCCCGTGCAGCAGAAGGAAATGAAACATTGATCACCGATGCAACGGATCAGCTGATCATAGAAGGACTTTTTTCTACTCTTACAAATGTAAGCTTTGATGAACACAGGCTTTCTGCCCTGGTTGAAAAAGCAGAAGAAGAAAAAAGACGTATAATCCCCAATTGTTTTTCCTGCGTGGCTTCCTGTGGAAAAAGCAATGATTATGATTTAAATGAACTTTGGAATGCCCAGGAAGACATCCGCTCCCTGAAATCCCTGATTCTTTTTGGGATCCGCGGAATGGCTGCCTATGCATATCATGCAAAAGTTCTTGGCTATCAGGATCCATCTGTAAACCGCTTTTTCTATAAAGCACTTTATGCAGTTGGCACCAGTGACTGGGGCATGGAAGAACTGCTGCCCATTGTTATGGAAGTAGGTGAAGTAAATCTGAAATGTATGGCACTTCTTGACAAAGCCAACACCGAAACACTTGGCAATCCAGCTCCTGCAGAAGTAAGCCTGACTGTTGAGAAGGGACCTTTTATCGTTATTTCCGGTCATGACCTTTATGACCTGAAGCAGCTGCTGATCCAGACTGAAGGAAAAGGAATCAACATTTATACACATGGCGAAATGCTTCCTGCACATGCTTACCCGGAATTAAGGAAATTTTCTCATTTAAAAGGCAACTTTGGAACTGCATGGCAAAATCAGCAAAAAGAGTTTGCCGGTATTCCTGCTCCTGTACTTTTTACAACCAATTGTCTGATGCCACCAAAATCCAGCTATGCTGACCGTGTATTCACAACAGAAGCCGTTTCCTATCCCGGACTTGTCCACATCGGTGAAGATAAGGATTTTACTCCTGTCATCGAAAAAGCTCTTACTTTAGGTGGCTATGCAGAGGATATGCATTTCACAGGAATTAACGGAGGCAATAAGGTTACAACCGGCTTCGGCCGCCATGCTGTCCTCTCTGCAGCTGACCAGGTTATCCAGGCAGTAAAATCCGGAGCCATCCGCCACTTCTTCCTGGTAGGGGGCTGCGACGGTGCCAGATCCGGTCGAAATTATTATACAGAGTTTGTTAAAAACACACCTTCTGATACCCTGATACTTACCCTTGCCTGCGGAAAATATCGCTTCAATGACCTGGATCTTGGAACCATTGGCGCTTTCCCAAGGATTATGGACATGGGGCAGTGTAACGATGCCTATAGCGCTATTCAGGTTGCCCTTGCTCTATCCCAGGCTTTCCAGTGTGAAGTGAATGAACTGCCCCTTTCCATGGTGCTTTCCTGGTATGAGCAAAAGGCGGTCTGCATCCTGCTCACCCTTCTTCATCTTGGTATTCAGAATATACTGCTTGGGCCTTCTCTCCCTGCATTTATATCTCCAAATGTTCTGAATTGCCTTGTGGAGCAGTACAATATTGCACCTATCTCCACACCTGAAGAAGACCTGAAAAAACTTCTGAAATAAAAACCTCAGCCGCCAAATACACCATACTATATTTTTAAAGGGGATGTGAGCCGTTCACATCCCCTTTTCATGGTCAATGACTGTAAATATTCCTTCAAAATGTATATATAATACCTCATAACCTTCTTTCTTTTCAGTATAGTATGTGCTATATTTGCATTGATCATAAAGTAACAATAACAAACCAGCAAACACTGTGAAAAAGCATCTTTATCTTAACATTTTTCTTAATATTCATCTTTAAAGAAAGAAGGTTGTAAATATGAAATTTCAGGTTTTGGGAGATAAGAAGAATCCAGCAATCTTATTTTTTCATGCCATGGACGTAACCGGTGACAGCAGTTTTCCTGTAGCAAAGCATCTCCAGGAAAAGTACTTCTGTATTATGCCTACTTCGTCAGTATACTGCAGTCATGACAAATATATCAGCAAACAGGATGAAATAAAACAGATCGAAGAATTTCTTCATAAAGAAGGGATAGAAAGCATTGCACTTGTGGTTGCCTCATCCATTGGCGCTGATCTTGCAATCACATTCCTGTCACAGACTGCTATTCCAGTCAAATATACTTTTTTTGACGGTGGCCAGTTTGCACAGATTTCCAAAACAACACGAAAAATAATGGTGCCATTTCTGTATCTGGCTATCAAAAGCCTCTACTGGACAAAGGGGGCCACTCTTAAGAAAATCATGTGGTGTGATAACGATAGCATAAAGCCATATTTTATTCATGCTGGGAAAAATCTCAGTTATAAAAACCTGCGTACACAAATGATGGACAGCCTGGAAGACAAGCCATTTCCCAAGCTGTCCGTTGATGCTCAGACAAGAACATTTTTTGAATTTGGAAGTATTGAAGAACATTTCAAATATCGGGACGGGGTGATGAACGCATACCCTCAAGCCAATTTCCCGGTATTTGAAAATTGTAATCATATGCAGTTCCAGATCCTTGATCCAGAGGGCTTCGCAAAAATGTTAGACACCATTATCTGCACCGGAAACTGCTGATGACTGCTCTTTCAGCACCGCTTTTGCCTCCCTGCACCATTTTAGATAAGCCTGATATATGTCAAGTCGTAAAAAGTGATTTTACAAGCCCGATAAAATTAGTCTTGACTAACCGTAAGGGGATATGATTAAATAATAGGGCTTTATATTTGAGGGAGTAGTGGCGTATATCGTGGCAAGTCAACATCCTGACCGTTGGTCTGGCTTGTCTTAAATAACGAGACTCATGTATAGCTTATTTCAGCTATGCATGTGTCTCGTTTTTTTCATATATAAGCTGTTTTTTATGTCTACTTGCTCAATTCAACAAATAACAAGGAGGAAACGAAATGAATGAAGCGTTTCGGATGACAACGGAAGATCTGCTTTCCAAAACTGGTACAGATCGTGAAAAAGGCCTGACACCGGAACAGGTGGAAAAGTCCCGCAGCATCCACGGTTCCAACTCTTTTGTCAGACAAAGCCACGAGTCGCTTGCAAAGAAGATATGGGACGCATCCACAGAGCCAATGCTTTTGATGCTGATCTTTGCAGCAGTCATTACCTTAGCAGTAAATATAACCCGGTATTTCACAGGCGATGAATACAATTTTCTGGAATGTGTGGGTATTTTTGCTGCGATCGCACTGTCCGTAGTGATCACTATCATTACAGAGGGAAAAAGTGCAAAAGCATTTGAAGCCCTGAACAAGATCAACGAAGATACGCTGATCAAGGTTATACGTGATGGGGAACCTCAGTTAGTCACACAGAAAGAAATCGTAGTGGGCGATATCATTATGGTAGAAACCGGCGATAAGATCGTGGCAGACGGCCGCCTGCTGGAAAGCAATGACCTGGCTGTGGATGAATCTGCACTCACTGGTGAGAGCCTTCCTGTAGACAAAGATGCAAGTGTAGTCTGTCCCCCGGAGACACCGGTAGCTGAACGTGTCAACATGTTATATTCCGGCTGTTTTGTATCTGCCGGCAACGGCCAGATGCTGGTCACTGGTGTTGGAAACAATACTGAATTTGGCCAGATCGCACAGGAGCTTTCTTCCATCGAAAAGACTACCACACCTCTTCAGGAAAAGCTGGACAAGCTTGGCAAACAGATCACAGTAATGGGCGCTTCTGCTGCAGCCATTGTATTCGCCATTGAGGTGATCCAGTTCTTTATGCGTGGTCAGATAAGCCTGGATACCATTTCCGATGCATTTATCACCAGTATCGTCCTGATCGTTGCAGCTGTTCCTGAAGGACTGCCTACCATTGTAGCCGTTTCCCTGGCATTAAATATTATTAAAATGTCCAAAGAAAACGCACTGGTAAAGAAAATGATCGCCTGCGAGACCATTGGATGTGTGAATATTATCTGTTCTGACAAAACCGGAACCCTGACAGAAAACAAGATGACGGTTCAGAAAATATACACCCATGGTACTCTTATCGAGCCTGAAAAGCTTCAGGATAAAGTGCTTCTGAACAATTACTGTATCAACAGTAATGCCAATGTTTCCTTTGAAGATGGAGCCTGGTCCTTTATCGGAAATCCAACAGAATGTTCCCTTCTTGTTGCAGCCCAGAAAGCTGGCATAGATTATCAGACACTTCGCCATAATGCGGATGTGATCCGTGTGTTCCCGTTCTCCTCCCAGAATAAGGATATGAGCACCATTGTGCGGGAAGATGGCAGGATCATTCTTTATACAAAGGGTAATCCGGAGAAGATCCTTTCTCTTTGTTCTGATATTTCAACTGAAGAAAAAGCTGCAAACTTAAAGCTTATGGAACAGTTCCAGAGTGAAGCAGGACGTTTGCTTGCTTTTGCACACAAGGAACTTCCAGCATACAATGGAGAAACTCAGGGAGAAATAGAGCAGGATCTTCATTATGATGGATTTGTTGTAATTTCCGACCCGTTAAGCCCGGATGTTTATGACGCGATCAAAAATTGCCGTGCTGCCGGAATCGAAGTAAAAATGCTTACCGGTGACAATATCCGTACAGCAAGAGCCATTGCAAACGAGTTGCATATGCTGGATGACAATCATATCGCAGTAGAAGCTTCTGAAATTGAAGCTATGTCTGATGCTGAATTAAAAGAAGCCCTGAAAAAGATCCAGGTAATTGCCCGAAGCACGCCAATGATAAAAATGCGTGTGGTCAAGCTCTTAAAAGAAGAGAAAAATGTTGTGGCTGTCACTGGTGACGGAATCAACGATGCCCCTGCCATCAAACATGCAGATGTAGGTATTGCAATGGGTATCGCAGGAACAGATGTAACTAAGGAAGCCAGTGATATGGTTCTTCTGGATGATTCCTTCTCCACTATTATCAAAGCAGTTCAGTGGGGCCGTGGAATTTATGAAAACTTTAAGCGTTTTATCCAGTTCCAACTCACTGTAAACGTTTCCTCTGTAATCGTTGTTATTGCATCCATTCTGGCAGGCTTCACTGCACCGTTTACTGCACTGGAGCTTCTGTGGATCAACATCATTATGGATGGACCGCCAGCTTTAACCCTTGGTCTTGAACCGATCCGTCCGGATCTTCTGAAACATAAGCCAACAAAGCGAAACGAAAATATCATCTCCAAATCTATGATGGTGCGTATTTTTACAAACGGTATTTTCATTTCCGTAATATTTATGCTTCAGCATTTTAAAAACTTCCTTGGCGCAGCTCCGGAGGAAGAAGCAACCGTATTGTTCACCCTGTTCGTGCTGTTCCAGCTTTTCAATGCATTTAACTGCCGTGAACTTGATGAAACACCAATGATCAAAAACCTTATGAAAAACAAACTGATGCTTGGAATCTTCCTGCTTGTACTGATCCTTCAGTTTGTGATCACCCAGTTTGGCGGAGCTGTATTTGAAACAGTAGCTCTTTCTGCTGGCATGTGGGTCAAAATGCTGGTAACCGCATTTACTCTTATCATCTTAAATGAAGTTATCAA
>ONBN01000030.1 GCA_900316115.1 uncultured Eubacteriales bacterium | reverse complement strand
CACTCTCACTAAACTCAGCTTTGCTTCGTTCAGTGATCGTAGTGTAAAAAGAATTTTCGAGAATCGTATGTGTTTCACTGTTTAGTTATCAATGTTCATCGTTGTCTTTTAGCAACTTGATTACTATATCATAATCATATCACCTTGTCAACAACTTTTTTGAATCATTTCAGATTCAAAACGGAGAAGGAGGGATTTGAACCCTCGCGCCGCTATTAACGACCTACTCCCTTTCCAGGGGAGCCCCTTCGGCCAGCTTGGGTACTTCTCCAAATTGCCCTACAACTCTTCATCTCACAAATGAAGCGTTATTCATTATAACTTACAGGTCATACTTTGTCAAGCACTTTTTTACTTTATTTCCCTGTAAGAAGCGGAGAGAGTGGGATTCGAACCCACGCGCCCTTGCGGACAAACGGTTTTCAAGACCGCCTCGTTATGACCACTTCGATATCTCTCCATATGTTTATAAAATACACACACTGACCTTTTCTCTGTCAGTGCCTGATTATCTTATCACCAATCATTCACTGTGTCAACACAATTTTTTAGTTTTTCAAATCTTTTTTAGTTTTCCTGAAGAAATGCCTGTGCTGCCTTCAGATCCTCAGGAGTTGTGATCTTTATATTCTGGTACGATCCCCTGGCCAGACGTACCTTCACACCGGTTTCCTGTTCCACAACCATGGCATCATCCGTCACCTTACTCATATCCTTTTTCCTGATACTTTCATGCGCCCTGCAGATCAGAGGATAAGAAAAAATCTGGGGTGTCTGGATCGTCCATACACGTTCCCTGTCCGGTGTTTCCTGAACATTTCCCTGAAGATCTGCGATCTTTACGGTATCCTTGGACGGCATACCGATCACGCAGGCTCCTGTTTCCCGCACAGCCTGAAGACCTCTTCTTAAAATCTCTTCATTAATAAATGGCCTTGCACCGTCATGTATAAACACATAATCTGGATTATCACAGGCCATCAGGCCTGCATATACAGAATCATACCGTTCTTTTCCACCAGGAATGATCCTGGTAACTTTTGAAAATGCATATTTATCCACGATCTGTTCTTTACAATAGGAAATAACATCTTCTCCTGTTACCAGAATGATATCCTGAATCATACTGCTTTCCTGGAAACAATGCAGCGAATAATACAATACCGGATATCCCTGTATTTCCAGAAACTGTTTCTGTATTTTGCTGTGCATTCTTTTCCCCTGGCCTGCTGCCAGAACAATCGCAGTACATTTCTCACTCATTTCAGCGCTCTCCCAATTTCAGATTAGGAACTGCATTCAGATCCCAGCCATGTCTTGTTCCCTTCATAAATTCATAGTAAGCAGCCACACCGATCATTGCTCCGTTATCTGTACAGAAGATAGGAGATGGGCGGTAAAAGCGGAAGCCATTCTCCTTACATGCTTTTTCCATGGCTTCACGAAGATGCTTATTAGAGGCAACTCCTCCTGCAATAGCCACCTTATCCATATGAAAATCCCTGGCAGCCTGCATGGTATGCTCTACCAGAACATCCACCACTGCCTTCTGGAAAGATGCGGCAATATCTGCACGGTTCACTTCTTCCCCTTTCATCTTTGCGCCATTTAAATAATTTAATACCGCTGACTTTACTCCACTGAAGCTGAAATCATAAGGGCAATCTTCAACCTTTGCTTTTGGAAATACGATGGCATCCGGATTCCCCTCTTCAGAAAGCTTATCAATCTTAGGGCCTCCCGGATATCCAAGTCCAATAGCCCTTGCCACCTTATCAAAAGCCTCTCCTGCCGCATCATCCCTGGTTCGTCCCAGGATCCGGAATTTCCCGTAATCCTCAACGATCACCAGATGGGTATGTCCACCGGAAACGATCAGGCACAAAAAAGGCGGTTCAAGATCCGGATGTTCAATATAATTGGCAGACACATGGCCTTCGATATGATGCACGCCTACCAACGGAAGCTTTTTGGCATAAGCGATAGCCTTGGCTTCTGCAACACCTACCAACAGTGCTCCCACCAGGCCAGGGCCATAGGTAACTCCTATAGCATCCAGATCGTCCAGTGTTACTCCTGCATCTGAAAGTGCCTGTTCTATAACCTGATTGATCTTCTCAATATGCTTTCTGGATGCGATCTCCGGCACAACACCTCCGTATAATTTATGAAGCTCGATCTGGGATGAGATCACATTGGATAAAACGGTTCTGCCGTTTTTCACAACGGACACCGCTGTTTCATCACAGGAGCTTTCTATAGCTAAGATCAAATTATCTTTCATTTTTCTTCATCTTCCTCTTCAAATTTTAACTCCAGGCTTTTCCCATCCCTGCCTGGCCAAGCATTAGGGAATATTTCCCTCACTTTGTCCATATAATCATCTGGACGGATCAGGGAAGGGCTGTAATGGGTAAGCCACATCTGCCCTACTTTTGCATCCCTTGCCAGAACTGCTGCTTCTTTAAAGGTCATATGCTTATATCCTTTGGCCTTTTCCACCTTATCATCTTCTCCATACATTCCTTCACAGATAAAAAGGTCAGAACCTTCCGCATTTCTTAAAATAGACTCTGTAGGCCTGGTGTCCGTTGTATAAGTCACTTTCAGTCCTTTTCTGGAGGGTCCCAAAACCATATCCGGAGTATACACTACCCCATTCTCTTCCATTGTCATGCCTTTTTGTAATGGATTCCAGAATTTAAGGGGTATGCCCTGGCTTCTGGCTCTTTCAGGGGAAAATCTGCCCTGTCTGAGGATCTCAAGGGTATAACCGTAGCAAAGCACATTATGATTCACTTTAAATGCAGTGATACGATATCCATTTATTTCAAAGGTCTGCTCCGCTCCTGTGATCTCCATAAAACGTATCTCAAAGGGAAGTTCCGGTGCGATCACACGCAAGGCATTTACCACACGTTCCAGTCCCTTGGGGCCGATCAATGTCAGCGGCTCTGTACGGTCTGCATTTCCCATGGTAAGGAGCAGTCCCGGAAGACCACTGATATGATCCCCGTGGTAGTGAGTAAAGCAAATCACATCTATAGGCTTAAAACTCCATCCTTTTTCTTTGATCGCCACCTGAGTTCCCTCACCGCAATCGATCAAAAGGCTGCTGCCATTATACCGGGTCATAAGCGCTGTAAGCCATCTTCTGGGCAAAGGCATCATTCCGCCGGTTCCAACAAGACAAATATCTAACATATATTTCTTATTCCTCTTTACTTTTACTTCTTTTTCTGTGGAAAAGTGTATCACAATCCAGATTCTAAAACAAGCCAAAACCTGTCTTGAATGCATTCCGCCAATTTCAAAAGTAAATTTCATGTCTGTTTAAATACATTCCGCTGTTCTTTTCATATTCTTAAGAATTTTTTATGGTTTTTTAATGTATATTTTAAGCTCTACCGTTTATTATAGAATGCGAATCAAAAACAGAAGTTTCCAAAACATTTCAAGACTTCTGTTTATAAAATATAAATCAAAAACAGTTGCCATACCTCTGTTTCTGATGTAAAATCTGCACGGTCGATGAAAGATCCGTCAGACAGGAAAGGAACATTATGAATTCTAACCAGAAACCAAAATTTACCAGACGCAGCCTGCTGCACATCCTCCTTCTTTTTGGCGCAGCCTCACTGCTGATTTTTCTTACACTTCCGTCAGGCAGCATGTATGGCTCCCAGACAGACTGGTACTGTCAGCATGTTACTCTTGCAGACTATATGCGAAAGCATTTTTATGCCACAGGACAGCTGCTTCCTGATTTTTCCGGTCTTGGCGGGGGCACTAACTTTTTTGTTCTGTCCTACTACGGGATCCTAAGGCCAGATGTACTTTTATCTTACTTTCTCCCCGGCATATCCGTAGCTGCGATCATCCAGGGATACGCTGTTTTTGAGATTTTTCTTGGGATTTTTCTTCTGTACTACTGGCTTTATAAAAAAGGTCTTACAGATACTTTCTGTTTTTGTGCAGGTTTTCTTTACCTTTGTGCCAATTGTCTGTTTCATGCCCACAGACAGATCATGTTCGTAAACTACCTGCCTTTTGTGATCCTGGCACTGATTGCCATTGACCAGCAGGCCGAAGCAATGAAAAACAATTTCCCACAAAAACCACGGACAAATGCAGGCATCATTTTCTCTTACCTGATGATCCTGTTCCACAGTTTTTACTTTTTCCCAGCCTGCTTTGCGTCCTGTACCCTGTATTACTGGTACTCCACAAAAGACCTGCATACTACTTATAGCAAAATGCCCAAGCATTTTATAAAGCTCTGGTCGGGCTACATTCTCAGCACCGCTGCAGCCGTCTGTCTGTCCATGGCAGTTCTGCTGCCTACAGGTCTTGCGATCCTTGAAAATAAAAAAGACGTAGCCTCCACACCTTTATACAAAATCCTTACTGTCAACCCCACTATGGACAGTCTTCTTTACAGCATATACGGATGTGGGCTTACCCTGATCTGCCTTTACGCAGTATTATTAAGCATCCGGCGAAGATCCACCCGTTCCTTTGCCAGCATTTTGCTTTGCTTCTTGTTTTTCAACATTTTTTACTGGATCCTGAACGGCACCTTATATGTACGCCCCAAAAGCCTGATTCCTTTTATGCCGCTGATCCTTTACCTGACAGCACTTACACTGGAGGAATTAAAAACCAGGCGCATCCGCCACAGTCTGCCCCTTGCACTATGCTGTCTGATTCCTGTTGTGGTTCAGATCATTTTTATTTCACATAACGACCAGTGCAGAATCCTGATGGCATTAGACGGTATTTGCCTTGTTTTATTTGCAGCTTCCGGATTTCTTTATAAAAACAGAAAAATCCTGGTACAGGGACTGGCGGTCCTCCTGATCCTGGTGCTGCCTTCTCAGATCTACCTGAACAAATCCAGAACTGAGGAATATGCATCATCCACTGACGATTCCAGAAATACATTCTCCGATAGCGAGATTCTGAAGCTTTGTAAGGATTCCCAGGCAAGAATGGATACACTGGAACGGCCTTACACCAACAGCAATTACATGGTATGGGGCACCCAGAACCGAAGCAGTATTTACTCCTCCATATCCAACAGCGAATACAATCAGTTTTATTACGATACTCTCCGCAACTCCATCAGCAACCGTAACCGGGTTGCAGTCACCATGCATAGTAATCCTTTCCAGGAATATCTGATGGGTGTGCGCTATATCCAGACATCAAAAGAACTGCTGCCAGCTGGATACCAGGTAAAGGCAGAGAAAAACGGCCATGTACTGGCAGAAAATGATCAGGTACTTCCTCTGGCATACGGAAGCACTGCTCTGATGAGCGAAGCAGCCTTTGACCAGCTGTCCTACCCCCAGAATCTGGACACTCTGACCAATCGTACCATTGTATCTGATTCCGGGTTATCAGGCAGCTCCCCCTATCAGTCACAGATGAAGTCTTATACTCTGCCAAAAGACTTTTTCGCCAGAAAGACTACAAAGAAACAGGTATCTGTCACCCAGAAACTGCCCCAGAGCATTTCCCCATCCCAGCTGCTGCTTCTGTCCTTTGATGTAATCTACGATGGAGTTTCAGATGTTTCAGTTTCTGTAAATGGGATCAAGAACTGTCTCTCCGGAAGCAATGCACCTTATCCAAATCACAATAACTCCTTTACCTATATGCTTTCCTCGGAACAGGGACTGACAGATCTGGATCTGGTATTTTCAAAAGGAAATTATAAAATTTCCAATGTTACAGCCTATACCCTGCCGTTATCCACACTCCACCATCCAGGAGTCGTCACTTTCCACAATCAGGCTACCAGCGGAAGCGAATTACTAAAGGGCACCATTTCCATGGATCAGGATGGATATTTTGTTACTTCCTATGCCTATGCCAAAGGCTATCAGGCATTTGTAGACGGTAAAGAGGTTCCTGTACAGACAGTAAACAAAGCCTTTGCAGGATTTCCGTTAAAAAAAGGGGCACATGAAATCCAGTTAAAATTCCATGCGCCCGGTAAAAGAGCAGGACTTCTGATCAGCCTGATCACATCCTGCGGCCTGCTCTTTGAAAGCCTGTTATATTCAGTTCTGGCGATACGTCATAAGAAGCGCATCCTCCACAGGGTCAGAGTAGTAACCTTTACGGATCCCATCTCTGGTAAATCCAGAGCGTTCATAAAGACGGACAGCCCCAGAATTTCCCACGCGGACTTCAAGATGAATGGTGGTAATCCCCCGCTCACCGGCAAGTCTGATTAAGCTTTGCATAAGGAACCCGCCAATACCTTCTTTCTGGCGGGTTCTTTTCACTGCAACATTTGTAATGTCCCCTTCATCAAGAACCATCAAAAGACCACAGTACCCTATGATCTCTCCTTTGTCCTCCACTACCAGGAACATGGCATTATCCTTCAATACAAAAGTAAGGAAGCCTTCCTTTGTCCATGGAACAGAAAAAAGGTCTTTCTCAATCTCCATTACCTGATCCAGGTCTTCTACCAGCATTTCCCTCAGGATCATGCTTTGCCCTCCCTCTGGGTCCGTTCCCTTTCAGCCTGGGAAAGCCGCAGGTATTCCGGGATATGCTCCATTGCAGTCTGGGTTTTGCCATCTTTATAGTAAACCTCACCAAGGGCGGCTACAGCAGCTGCTCTTTGTTTATTTACATGGGCAGGCGCAAAAGAAAATGGCACTTTAAGTTCTGCCTGGATGGTTTCTGCAAATACAGGCACTCCATCCCCCAGGAAAGTCACCGGCTCTCCCAGTCTGTTCAGAACAGCAAGAAGTTCCTGAATAGGTACTGCCATCTGTCCTTCTACCTGTACCAGTCTGTGATCCTTAAATCTGTAAACCCCTGTGTATACCTGGTTCCTTCTGGCATCCATGATAGGGCAGATCAGCCCGGACACATCATAAAGATTATATGCCAGTGCTTCCAGAGTTGGAACCGGGATCAGCGGCTTGTCAAGGGCAAGTCCAAGTCCCTTTGCTGTGGCTGATCCGATACGCAGTCCTGTAAAAGAACCAGGGCCAGCTGCCACTGCGACCGTGTCTACTGTATCCAGATCAAACTCTGTCATCCTTACAATCTCATCCAGCATAGGGAGGAGAGTCTGGGAATGTGTCTTTTTGTAATTCACTGTGTATTCTGCCAGAAGATTGTCGTCCTCCACAATTGCTACAGTTGCCACTATACCTGAACTGTCTAATGCTAAAATCCTCATTTTTATTCTCCTATCGTAATCTTCCGGTAATCAAAACCTTTCTCCAGATCTTTCTCAATGGTGATCCGTATCACATGCTCCGGAAGGATATCACGGATCAGATCTGCCCACTCGATCAGGCAGATACCCTCTCCGAAAAAGTAATCATCATATCCGATTTCTTCCATTTCCTCAATATCCCCGATACGGTATACATCAAAATGGTACAACGGAAGCCTGCCTGTGTCATATTCCTGTATAATCGTAAATGTAGGACTGCTGATCGCCTCTGTGATCCCAAGTCCTGCAGCAACGCCCTGGGTAAATACGGTTTTCCCTGTGCCCAGATCCCCATCCAGGGTGTAAATCTGACCAGGAGATGCCTTTTCCCCAAGGGACTTTCCAAGCGCAAAGGTTTCTTCGGCTGAATTAGTCTCTATAATCATTTCTTTTAGTAACCACCTTTTCTTTTTCTTGCACATTCATTCTCTGGATATTATAATAAAACAAATAAGGATTTACAATACTTATAAAGGAGATTTCAATATGACAAACCCAATCGTAACCATTACCATGGAAAACGGAGACGTGATAAAAGCAGAACTTTATCCGGAGATTGCCCCTAATACAGTGAATAACTTTATCAGCCTTGTAAAGAAAGGCTTTTATGATGGACTGATCTTCCATCGTGTGATCTACGGTTTCATGATCCAGGGCGGATGCCCGGACGGAACCGGTATGGGAGGCCCTGGCTACAGCATCAAAGGAGAATTTGCACAGAACGGTTTTGCCAATGATCTGAAGCATACTGCCGGAGTTCTTTCCATGGCCCGTGCCATGCATCCAGATTCTGCAGGCAGCCAGTTCTTTATCATGCACAAGAATGCACCTCACCTTGACGGTAGCTATGCAGCCTTCGGTAAAGTAACAGAAGGCATGGAAGTGGTAAACCGCATCGCTGAAGAAGAGACTGATTACAATGACAGACCATTGGATGAGCAGCAGATCCGTTCCATGACTGTAGAGACTTTTGGAGAAGAATACCCGGAACCAGAAAAATGCTGATCAGATGATCAGCATTCCCAGATTTTTGTTTCTCCATTTACATCAGCAAAATAAACATCTTTTATCTTTTCCATGGAGGCACGGCCGCTTGTGCCTTCCGTGATACGCTTCTCCACCTGCTGTACCTGATCTTCCGGTACCAGAAGGTGGAGAATTACTTTATCCGTATATTCCGAATCCAGGATAGGCAGTCCGCTTTCCCCTGCAATGTACTGGATCTTGCCAATCCCCGAATAATCCGTATCTACTTTAAGGGATATCCCCAGTTTCTTTGTGATCACTGTACTGGCTGCAAGCCCTTCCTGCACCGCAGAAGAATAGGCTCTCACCAGTCCCCCAGTGCCAAGCAGTACGCCTCCAAAATACCGGGTAACAACTACAGCCACATTATAAATGCCCTGCCCAAGGATCACATCTAACATAGGTCGTCCGGCTGTACCAGAGGGTTCCCCGTCATCACTGCACCTGGTAGCCTCCCGGTTCATTCCCACAGAATACACATAGCAGTTGTGTCTTGCATCCCAGTATTTCTTACGCATTTCCTCTATGAAGGCAAGTGCCTCTTCTTCACTTTCCACCGGCCGCACAGTTGCAATAAACCGGGATTTCTTTTCTGTAATCTCTCCTTCACCGCCAGCGTATACGGTCTTGTACTCTTTCAGCATTTCACACAGCCTCCATGTTTTTTGGTTTCCTTTAACATTAATTTCCCAGAAAAACTTCTGAAAAACGATCTTCTTTAATGATAATGAAAATACGTTTTTCCGTCAATCCTTTTGTAAAAAAAGAAGAGAACCTGCAAAAGTCCTCCTCTTTTCGCTATATTCATGCTTCTTCTTTTAAAACAGTAAACGCTTTGTCTTTTTCCAAAAGGAAGGGCCGCAAATATCCGCAAAGATCGCTCATAGGATACACCCCATCCTTCAGGTTTATGCCCAGTACATGGATCATATAATCCCGTCTTTCCTGCATCCGTTCCCATGTACGGGGATACTCACTTTGAAGCTGCTCTGCCAGTTCTTCATTAACCAGCACAACTCCGTCTTCTGCACCAACCCCTGCATATCCCGGAACAGCAGGAATAATATCCATCTGAAGCATCATCCCGCTTCTTAAGATCACCGGGCTTCCCGGATAAATGGGGGACGCAGACCATTCCTCATTATCTGTATAATGTCCTGGATTCAGTGTCCAGTGAAACATTTCCTTGGGAAGGACTTCATCAACAGCCAGATAAATATCTTCACATCGGACACCCTCGCCCACGGTTTCATACCAAGTCACAGCCGCTTTATAGTAAGGAACAGCTACTTTTTTCAGGAAATCTTTCTCTTCCTCCGAAAGCTGTGCTTCTTCTTTTACTACATAAGCCGCCCTGGATGTCAGACCGCCACGAAGTCCAAGTGTAACAGAAAAACGATCCCCCACCTGCACTTCTTTATTTCTCGGAAATACAACTGCATCTGTGAAACGATCGCCTGTTGCCACAATGGTTGTAACGGATGTAGGCTGTCCCATAGGATCCATCATCCCTGCCAGCTCCAGTTCCGTCTTACCAGGCTCTAATGCTTCCAGCACCTGATATACACAGGCAGACGCCAGACCTGAGGCAGCTTCATAATGTGCGATCTCATTGGCATTTTTGATATGACGCAAGCCTTCCCCTGCATCCAGGAAAATACCGGATGCATTGATGGTCTGCCCGTTCTTATTGATATCTTTTACGGCAGCGGCTATAAATTCCGGAATATCGATCAGATACCGGTTATCCTCCACTGCACTGGTAAACAGCTTCCATCCCACGCAGCCAATCTTCATTCCATCCTCTAATCCGGCCTCATGCAAGATGTCACGGATCCGGTTCTGAGGATTCATAGGCTGATAAGGCAGGGAAAAGTATGGCGTATGGAGAACTGTACCCTGTATAAAGCTGTATTTGCTCATTTTCAGGTTTTCATTTCCCAGAAGAAAATACACTCTTCCATTTGTATGCAAAACCAGTACCGCCTCTTCAAACCTTGGTTCAAAGCCAGTCAGATATGCAAAATTGGCTCCATGCTCCCGATCTGCATAAATCATCAGCGCATCTAATTTCTGCTCCTTCATACATGTCAGAACATTCCTGTAATGTTCTTCCATGGTTTTCCTGGTAAGATTCACAGGCCTGTAATTCCGGTGGATCCTGGGCTTTTCAACTTTATCATATAATATATCCAAATTTCCCCTCCTCTGACACCAAGGCTGCCGCTCCGATTATCCCGGCATCGTTTCCCAGTTCTGCCAGAATAATATTGTTCTTTTTGTCTGTCAGGAAAAAGTTCTTCTTATATTCCTTGTAAATCGCATCCGTAATCAAGGTTCCTGCGTTAGACACACCACCACCGATCACAAACACTTCCGGGTCAAAAGCATGGGCAAAAATTGCCATAGCCCGTCCCAGCACTCCCATACAGAAATCCACACACATAATCGCAAGCGGATCCCCTTCTTTTGCCTGATCGCACACATCTTTTGCAGTAAAATCCTGTATTTCCCGCAGCTTGGATGCACCTTCATTCTCTGCCAGTATTTTCTTCATCCTCCGCACAATCCCGGTAGCAGGCGCAAACTGATCCACACAGCCACAATTTCCGCAGTTGCAGTTTCCTGAATCCTTTGGTCCTACAGCAATGTGGCCGATTTCCCCGGCAAGTCCGGAAGACCCCAGAACAATATTACCATTCAGGATGATTCCGCTGCCTACTCCTGTTCCCAAGGTGATCAACATCATGGTTTTGTACTTTCTGCCTGCTCCCTGCACAAATTCTCCAAGTGCAGCCACATTGGCATCATTTCCAGCCTGAATATAAGCATTTGGAAAAAATTTTCTCATTTCTTCTGCAGGATTAAAATTTTTCCAGGACAGGTTCACACATACTTCCACATTTCCATCCTTGTCCACAGGACCCGGAATCCCCATTCCTATGCCATATACATCCGATTCTTTTAACGCATTTGTCCTGAGATAACCCTGGATTTCTTTTGCCACATCCGGAATGATCTGGTTCCCTTCATCAGAAAGATCTGTTTTGATATTCCATTTTCCCAAAAGCTTCTGGCTTTTCCAGTCAAAAGCTCCCAGTTTAATATCTGTTCCGCCGACATCAACTCCAAAAAGTATTTTCACGTTTTTTACTTCCTTTACAGATTATAAAGTCTGGCTGCATTATCATGGAGAATGCCCATGATCTCTTTTTCTGTAAATTTAGGCCAGCCGGACTGTTTGCAGATCTTATTCATTCCGTTCTGTACCAGATCGATCCATCCAAGAATATCTTTTGTCGGATCCTGTCCAAACAGATCATTGTTTGCTGCCACAAAGTCTGTTGCAAACATTACCCTGTCAAGCACACCGATTTCTTTTGCAAGCACCATATTCCAGGTCATCCACAAAGGCCTTTTATAAAGCATCTCCAGGTCTGTCCACAGGTTTTCGTCATTCACCATCATGGTGAAAAGATACTCACTGAATGGATATCCGATATGTTCAACTACTTTTTTCATATGAGGGAAATGGAAGGTCACATCATTCAGATTTTCCATTTTGGCATATTTTGTATGTGCAAGAACAGTAGGTCCGCCTGCTGCGGAATGATGATACTGACACACTGCCCCGGCCTTGTCAATGGCTTCATAAAACGGGAACATAACCGGATCATTGGAATTAAACTGTCCGTAAGGCGGTGTAAAAAGCACACCTCTGTACCCTTTGTTATTCAGCTTATCTACCATATAATCAAAGTTTTTCTGGTTAAATCTTCCGGCCTCATCAATCGGCTCCACGCTGCAGAACGGCACAAAGAAATCCGGATATTTTGCAAAAGCTTCTTCTACTGCAATTTCCCCGAATTCAGAGTTCCATACCTTATGCATATCCTGTCCCATGCATACGCAATGTTCGATCCCGGCAGCCTTCATCCAATCTACCAGCTGATTAATATCTGTATCCTTTGGAATTGACTGTCCAAGCCGGTCATAGGTTGGTCTGTCAAAACATTTTGTATTGATCAAATGCATATGAGAATCTATGTACATGTTATTATCCTCCTGTTTCTTTTTATACCGGCGGCAGCTTTATGATCAGCTGCCCGCCGGTTTTTCCTTAATTATTCCTGTCCGTCCTCTGCTGTGTCAGTTTCCTCTGCAGTATCCTCTTCTGCGGCATCTGCATCCTCTGCCTCTTCATCATCCATTGCATTAATATCAAAGGTTTCTGCATTGTGAACAGTAAGAAGTTCCGGGGTCATTTCATAGATATCGTCCGGACCGCTTCTTGTATAGCTTCCGTCAAAGATCTGCTCCATAAACTCAACACATTTCACGCCCATTTTTACAGGAGACATTCCAGGGCTTGCATACAGTTTGCAGTCCTCACCGCCATCAAGCATTACCTGTTTCTGTTCATCTGTTGCATCATATCCGATTACGTAAACATCTGTTTTTCCAGCATCCTGAAGAGCATGATAGGTTCCCATTACACACTCATTCCAGTACAGGAAGAACGCATCTGCATCCGGATAAGCAGTAATCATATCGGTTGCCCATGCATAACATCCATCAGTTGTTCTATCTGTGGATCGATTCTTGATGATCTCCACATTCGGATAATTCTCATTCATCCAGTCCACAAAACCATTCACACGAAGCCCACTGGATGCAATGGACGGCTCCTCTTCAAACACAACAACCTGTGCGTCTTCCTTTCCATCAAGGGCTTCCATACACTGCTCTGCTGCCATCTGGCCGCCTGCATAATCATCATATCTTACAGATGCATCAGCACCTCCTTCCGTATGCAGTTTTCCCAAGAACAATTGCCATAAATACAAATACTAGGATCATAATCCAAATAGACATGGATACATCCAGAATCGGCTTGTTGCTTAAAGCCTTAAAGGAATCTGGAAGACCTGTAACTGCTGTATTGTTACCCACAATATATACCAGGCCTCGCACCGCCACCTGGGAGCCCAACGTGACAATGAATGGGTCAATGGATGTAAATGCTACCAGAAGTCCGTTGATTGCGCCCACCGCACAACAGATAATCACAGAAATAAGGATTGCCACCGGAAGGTTTGTTTTTAGGCCATAGAGCCCATCCTTTACAAGAAGTCCGCAGCAGGTACCGCCCAGAGCTGCAATAGACTCAATCGAAAGGTCAAATGTTCCGTTGATCAGCGGGAATGCCAGTGCACATGACAGGATTCCGTAGACAACGATTTCTTTCAGTACGTTATGGATATTTCCTGTTGTAAGGAAGTTTCCGCTTTTTGCCTGAACAATGCAGGAATACAGAATGATCAGGAGAATCAGTCCTGATCATTCAAAATATTTTGATGTAATAATTTTATGTTTTATACTGTTCTTTTTATCCATTTTTTCTCTCCACCTGTAAAACAATGTATCTTACGCTTTTGCCGCCTGATCATGTGAAATCGCCATATGCATAATAGTTTCCTCGGTTGCTTCTCCTCTCATAAGTTCACCGGACAGATAACCTTCATGCATAACCAGTATCCTGTCAGAAAACCCTAGAAGCTCTGTCATTTCAGAAGACACTACGATGATAGACAGTCCCGCAGTCGCCAGATCATTGATGATTTTATATATTTCAGCTTTCGCACCTACATCCACACCTCTTGTAGGTTCATCCAGAAGCAGAATATCCGGATGGGAAGCAAGGCATCTTCCAAGAACAACCTTCTGCTGGTTGCCGCCACTTAACATTTTTGTAGCCATCTGGCCTCCGGAGCACCGGATCCTCAATTTTTCTATATATTCCTTACAGACACTTTTTTCTTTCCTGGTATTCATAAAGCCCAGCTTTGACAGTCTTTCCAGAATACTTAAGATAGTATTCTGCAGAATGGACTGTTCCAAGATCAGTCCCTGATCCTTTCTGTCCTCCGGAAGAAAGGCAATCCCTTTTTGTACTCCCTCTCTTGGAGAATGGATTTCCACAGACTTTCCATTCAGCTGAAGGCTTCCCTCTCCAGGATCAATTCCAAGCAAAAGTCTTAACAGCTCTGTTCTGCCTGCACCTACCAGACCACCGATCCCCAGGATCTCTCCTTTATGCAGTTCAAAAGAAACCCCATGTACCCGCTCATTATTAAGATTCTCAGCTTTCAGGATCACCTCTCCGGAATGATTCGTTTTTTTCAGGGAACTGCTGGGTCATTTTCCGGCCAACCATCAGCTGTACAATATCGTCTACCGTCATTTCAGACACCAGACCTCCACCTGAATCACAGCCATCCTTCAGAACCTGTATCCGGTCCCCTACTGCATAAATATCTTCCATTCTATGGGAGATCATAATGATGGCCATTTTGTCTTCTTTCAGCTTACGGATGATCTTATACAGTTTTTCTGTTTCTTCTATAGTAAGTGCTGCTGTAGGTTCGTCAAAAACAATAATGGATGCATGATAGGAAAGTGCCTTCAGAATTTCGATCAGCTGCCTTTGAGCAATGCTGTAATGCTTCAGCAAAGACTTTGGATCAAAATAAATCCCCAGTTCATCCATCAATTCTTTTGCTTCCCGGTTGATCCTTCCTTCTTCTACAAAACCGCCTTTGGTTTTATACCGTCCAACAAAAATATTTTCCGCGACTGTCATCTCTTCAATCTGGATCAGTTCCTGCTGTACCATGCTCACCCCATAATGAATGGAGTCTATAGGCTTTCTGATACGCACCGGCTGACCATCAATATAAATCTGGCCTTCAGACGGCTGCTGGATCCCTGCAAGGATCTTCATCAATGTAGATTTCCCTGCACCGTTTTCCCCGCACAGGCAAAGAACCTCTCCCCGCCTGAGATGAAGGCTGACATCATTCAATGCATGAATCCCGCCAAAGCGTTTACTGATATTTTTCATTTCCAGTATATACTCACTCATTGTTGTCCCTCCTGTTTGATTTGCAAAAAGTTTATCCTTGGTGCATCATTTATCACAAGAACTTTTTCGTTTGCTTTTTTCACAAAAAAGAAATGTTTTATTTGTAATAAATTCACAATTTCAGATTAATTGATGTTTTTTCTCATTTATCCAGTTTTTCTTCTGCATTTTTTTATTTTTGCGATTGACTTATTTTCTTCTTATGATATTTTCATCACATGATAAACTTTTACCCAATATTATGGAGACCACTATATGAAATCAAAAAAAATCACTTTGCAGGATATTGCAGATCAGGCCCATGTTTCCAAAGCCCTTGTTTCACGGGTTATCAATAACCGTCCGGTTCGTGTTTCTGATCAGAAGAGGGAGCAGATCCTCCGGATTGCCAACGAAGCGGATTATGTTCCTACAGGAAAGATCATGAATTATTCCTCAGGCATTCCAAAGCTTAATAAAACCATTGCCCTTTTGCTGCCTCATATGCAGTACAAATTTATGGCAGACCTGACAGAAACCATTACCCATGTTGCTTATGAAAACGGATACACAGTCATTGCTTTTGATACACAGGAGAACAATACGCTGGAAATGAAATACCTGGAAATATGTAGTTCTGTAAAAGTATCCGGTATTATCATTGATTCCTTTTCCAGTGCCAATAACCGGAAATATATTGATAAGCTTACAGAATGGGACATTCCTTTTGTTTTTGTAGACTGCTATCCCAATTACACGGAGACCCCTAATTATTCCATTGTTTCCACAAAGAATGAAGAAGGCATGTTCAAGCTTACCGAAAGCCTGATCAAGCGAGGACATAAGAAGATCCTTAGCATCATACAGGACAAATCTACTTTGACCAATGTTTCCATGTGCCGTATTAACGGTTATTATGCTGCCATGGATAAATACGGACTTCCAGGCTTTAACCAGATCATTTATCCCAACCGGGACTATACGCAGCAGCCTATTTATTCCCTTTTAAACACATCCCAGAAATTCAATGCGTTTATCATCCATACAGGTTCGGATATGCAACATTTCTGTGATCTGATCCTTGCTACGGAATATTACAAGCAGACAGATTTTGAGATCGGTGTGTTTGATGATTTTAATATTTCCTTCCTGGATCAGGCAAAAGGGATCCACCGAAAAACTTATCAGCGGATCTCAAATATCGTTGCCCAACGTCCGCAGGAAATCGGCCAGCTGGCGGTAAATGCCCTGCTTGAAAACATCCAAAAAGGCAAACAATATGTACCCATCCAGGCTTTTATCGACTGTGACCTGATCAATATTAAAGATTAAATCCCTTTCCTCCGAATACCTTCCGTTGAATACCATTTATCAAATATGGTTATGGTTAGAGTATGGTTTCTATTTCTAATAAATTTGTGAAAAGTGTGAATTTTTCATTTCATGCTTTAATTACTTATACTTATTTGATATAATAGAACGGATTATAAAGGAGGAATATCATGAACTACGGAAAAAAATCCACTGCACGGAAACGTAATGCTCTGATCTCCCGTTCTTCCATGATGGGACAAAGAGCCCATGTTTCACTGATCCGACTTCTGTTTATGGGTCTGATCACACTCTGTGTAGTAGTTGCCTGTGTGGGGATCGGCTCCGTCCGCGGAGTTATCGCAAATGCCCCCGATGTAGAAAGTGTAGATATCATGCCCCTCGGCTATGCCTCATTCCTGTATGATGATGAAGGGAACCAGATCCGTAAGCTTGCAGCTCCGGATGCCAACAGACTTCCTGTTTCCATTGACCAGATCCCCCTGGATCTGCAGCATGCAGTTGTAGCCATAGAGGATGAGCGTTTTTACGAACATAACGGTATTGATGTGCGCGGTATCCTGCGTGCAGCCGTAAAGGGTCTTACATCCGGTGGTCATTTTTCAGAGGGTGCCAGTACCATTACCCAGCAGCTTCTGAAAAACAACGTGTTTACCAACTGGACCAATGAGTCCACCCAGATCGAGCGTATTACCCGTAAGCTGCAGGAGCAGTACCTGGCAGTTCAGATTGAGGAAAAGATCGGTGATAAAAATGTGATCCTTGAGAACTATCTGAACACCATCAACCTTGGTGCAGGTGCTTATGGAGTGCAGGCAGCATCCCGCCAGTATTTCAATAAGGATGTATGGGATCTGAACCTTTCAGAGTGCGCTACTCTGGCTGGTATCACCCAGGCTCCTACCAAGTACAATCCTATCACCAATCCTAAAGAGAATGCCAAGAGGCGTAAGGAAGTCCTTCAGCATATGCTGGATCAGGGATACATTGACCAGGCTCAGTATGATGAGGCGCTGAATGATGATGTATATTCCAGGATCCAGGCAGCACAGGCTGAACAGACTGAGACTGACAGCAATGTTTATTCTTACTTTGAGGATGCGCTGAACCAGCAGATCATCAACGACCTGATGAACATCAAAGGATACACCAAGACTCAGGCCCAGAATATGCTGTACAGCGGTGGTCTGAAGATCATGACCACACAGAGTCCTTCCATTCAGAAGATCCTTGATGAAGAATATGCTGACCCAAGCAATTATCCGGACTATGTCCAGTATGCTCTTGATTATGCACTTACTGTGAAGACTCCTGCAGGAGAGCAGGTCAACTACAGCAAGGAAATGATGAAGCTTTATTTCCAGAATGAGGATCCTTCCTTTGACCTGCTGTTTGATTCCCAGGAAGAGGGACAGACTTATATAGATCGTTACAAGGCAGACATCCTTTCCGACGGCAGCCAGGTAGTGGCAGAGCGTGTGAATTTTGCACCCCAGCCTCAGTCCTCTATGACAGTTATTGACCAGCATACCGGTTATGTAAAAGCCATGATCGGAGGGCGTGGCGAGAAAACAGCCAGCCTGACCCTGAACCGTGCAACAGACTCTACCCGTCAGCCTGGTTCTACCTTCAAGATCGTTTCCACTTATGCCCCGGCTTTAAATGACCTTGGCATGTCCCTGGCAACCACCTTTGAAGACGAGCCTTACAATTACCCAAGCGGACAGCCGGTTAAGAATGCAAGCGGTTCCTACGGCGGTACAACCACCATCCGTACTGCTATCCGTAATTCTGTCAACGTAGTCGCTGTCAAGTGCCTGGAGCAGGTAACTCCTGAGCTTGGCCTGCAGTACCTTGACAACTTCGGATTTTCCACTCTGGCACATGGTACAGATGCAGATACAGATGCCAACGGTAATGTTTATACAGATGCCAACCTTCCAATGGCTCTTGGAGGACTTACCTATGGTATTACCAACATCGACCTGTGTGCAGCATATGCTACCATCGCTAACAGCGGTAATTATATCAAACCTGTTTATTACACCAAGATCCTTGATCACAATGGCAATGTACTGATTGAGAATACATCTGCTGAGAAGTCTGTGATCAAAGAAAGCACCGCTTTCCTTCTTACAAGTGCTATGGAGGATGTAGTGCAGCAAGGTACAGGTACTGCATGTCAGTTGGATAATATGGCAGTTGCAGGTAAGACTGGTACTACAGACCAGTACAATGACCTTTGGTTTGCAGGTTTCACCCCATATTACACATGTGTTGTATGGTCCGGCTACGACGATAACCAGAAGATTCCGGACGATGCCCGTAACTTCCACAAGAATCTGTGGAGAAAGGTTATGTCCAGGATCCATGAAGGATTGGAGTACCGTGACTTCCAGCAGCCATCAAGCGTTGAGAAAATCAGCATTTGTTCTGAGACAGGTCTTCTGCCGCGTACAGGATGCCCGGTTATTGAAGAGTATTTTGATGTTGGCACTGTGCCTACAGAATATTGCGACCAGCACTTCTATGAAGTTCCTGATGAAGAGACAGAAGGGGAGCTGATCCTTGATCCGGATCTTACACAGATTCCGGAAGATCCTAACAATCCTGTTACTCCGGATGATCCTGTGATTCCGGATAACCCGGATAATACCGGCGGTGATGGTACTGGCGGTGATAACACCGGTGGCGATGGCACCGGCGGCGATGGCACTGGTGGTGATACTACCGGTGGTGATGGTACCGGTGGTGATTACACTGGCGGCAATACTACCGGCGACGGTACGGATGATATTGTTTACTACTAAGAAAGAATCCTGCAAAGCAGGATTCTCCGCCTGCGGCGGGTCGCCTTAAGCGACATCTACCCTTCCGCCGCAGTGCGATCCTGCCCGGTAGGGCATTTTTATATACTAGGAGATTCCAACGGAATTTCCTAGTACATAAAAAAAAGGATGCTGTACAGAGAGTTGTACAGCATCCTTTTTTACGGCTGTCAGCACATTGGTCTGACAGCCGTATTTTATATGGTTATATGACACCTAATGGATTTTTCCTGTGGTGCTTCAGTCCTTGATCACCATACGTGCAGTTCCGTAAATACCTGCATCATTTCCAAGTGTAGCAAGCACGATCGGTGTCTCCTTGCATGTTGGGAATGCATATTTCTTATAGTACTTCTGGATACAGTCGATCAGCGGCTGGCCTGCCTTGGAAACGCCTCCACCGATCACAATAGTCTGCGGATCGATCACGCAGGTGAAGATACCAAGGGCTCTGCCAAGCACATCTCCCACCTTCTCCATGATCTGTACTGCCAGGGCATCACCATCCTTGTATGCATCCAGAACCTGCTTTGCGCTCAGCTTGTCCACATTCTTTCTGAGAACGCTTGGAGCCTCTGTAGAAGCAAGCATCTGCTTTGCAACACGAACCATACCTGTGGCAGAAGCATACTGCTCAAGGCAGCCATGATTACCACAGTTACAGCTGTCTGTCTCTTCGCTGTTCATATTGGCATGTCCGACTTCTCCACCAGCGCCATGGAAACCAGATACGATCTTACCGTCCACGATAATACCGCCGCCAAGACCTGTTCCAAGTGTAAGGAGCACTACGCTCTTCGCGCCCTCTGCTGCGCCCTTCCATGCCTCTCCTAAGGCGGCTACATTAGCGTCATTGGCTGCTTTTGCAGGAAGCCCTGTCAATGCACTGATCTCAGCTGCAACAGCCTTAAATCCCCAGTGAAGATTTACAGCAAGAGGAACCTCTCCATTCTCATTTACCGGTCCAGGAATGCCTACACCAACACCATCAATATCATCTTTTTCAATGCCACGTTCTTTGATCTTATCTTCAATGGTCTTTGCAATATCCGGAAGGATAGCAACACCTTCATTTTCTGTGCGTGTTGGAATCTCCCATTTTTCTACCAGTGTTCCGTCTGTGAGAAATAATCCGCATTTTACGGATGTGCCTCCTACATCAATACCAAAGCAATAAACTCCCATAATATTTTCCTTTCCATTACATTTTTATTTATTTAATAATGTTGGGGCAAAAGCCTCCAATTATGATACCATAAATTGCTGTCAGTTCTCCCGTTTCTTCGCAATATTGGCCTGTACACGCTTATAAAGTTCCTCAGCAGCATTATAGCCCATCTTCTTCTGTCTGTGGTTGACTGCAGCTGCCTCAACGATCACTGCCAGATTACGTCCCGGACGTATAGGCAGAGAATGGCACACGATCTTATTACCCAGATATTCTGTATATTCTTCATGAAGTCCCAGACGGTCATATTCCTTATCCTTGTCCCATTCTTCCAGGCGGATGACCAGGTCAACAGACTGTGTATTCTTAACACTTTCCACACCGAAAAGGGTCTTCACATCAATGATACCAATGCCTCGAAGCTCAATAAAATGCCGGGTAATGTCCGGTGCAGAGCCTACCAGGGTCACATCACTCACTTTACGCAGTTCTACTACATCATCACTTACAAGACGATGGCCTCGCTTGATCAGCTCCAGTGCAGCCTCGCTCTTTCCGATCCCGCTTTCACCAGTGATCAGAACACCCTCGCCATATACATCTACCAGCACTCCGTGGATAGAAATACATGGAGCAAGCTGTACGCCAAGCCAGCGGATGATCTCAGCCATAAAACTGGATGTACTTCTTTCTGTTACAAAAGTCGGTACATTGTACTTGTATGCCAGGTCGATCATATCCTGGGACGGCCTGGTCATGGTGCTGAATACAACACAGGGAATCTTGCTGGAAATAAAGCGCTCATACTTGAACTGTCTCTCTTCATCATTCAGCTGCATAAGATAGGTATACTCTACATATCCAATGATCTGTACCCGCTCATTTGCAAAATGCTCCAGGTATCCTGTAAGCTGAAGGGCAGGACGGTTAATCTCAGCTGTCTTAATATAAATATCCGTAAAATCAATATCCGGCGTCAGATTTGTCAGATTCAGTTCCTGAGCCATTTTTGTCAACTGCACACCTTTCATGGTCTATCTCCTCGCTTTTAGAAATATTCGTCCCTATTATAACACGCTGTGAAAATAATTTATATATTTTTTCCTTTTTTATGGAAAAATTCATAAACCTGGCTGGCACTTTTCATATTCATGGTATCTGTATCGGCCAGTTCTTCCACAGAAGCCTCCTGGATCTTCTCCAGAGATTTAAATTTACGCATAAGTGCCTTTCTTCTGGCATCCCCGATCCCGGGAATATCATCCAGCACAGAATGCACCTGTTCTTTGCTTCGCAGGGAACGATGAAATTCAATGGCAAATCTGTGGGCTTCATCCTGGATCCTGGTGATCAGGTGAAAACCTTCGCTGCTGGTATCAATAGGAATCTCCACATTATTGTAATACAACCCTCTGGTCCTGTGGTTATCATCTTTGACCATACCACATACCGGAATATCCAGTCCAAGATTTTCCAGCACCTTCAGGGCAATATTTACCTGGCCTCTTCCACCATCCATCAGGATCAGATCCGGAAGCCTGGAAAAGCTGTCAAATTCTCCCTTGCTTTCGTGTGTAAAACGCCTTGTAAGCACTTCTTCCATGCTTGCATAATCATTCGGCCCCTGCACCCATTTGATCTTGAATTTACGGTAATCTGACCGTTTGGGGCGGCCTTTCTCATAGACCACCATAGAACCAACAGACTCAAATCCACTGATATTGGAAATATCGTAAGCTTCCATACGCACCAGATCTTTCAGGTTCAGCCAGCTCTCTACTTCCTTTACAGCTCCAATAGTCCTTCCTTCTTCTCGTTTTATCCGCTCTCTGTCCTTTGCCAGAACCATTCTTGCATTCTCCAGTGCCAGCTCCACCAGCTTTTCTTTTGTGCCTTTTACAGGCACACGGATATGCACTCTCTGGCCTCTGCGTCCGGACAGCCATTCTTCGATCACCTGCCTGTCCTCAATATCTTTCTGCAGCATGATCTCCCTTGGAATAAAAGGTGTCCCTGCATAAAACTGCTTCAGGAAGCTGGACAGTACCTGCTCAGCCTTGTCCCCTCTTGCCACACGCAGAAAGAAATGATCCCTTCCGATCAGTTTGCCGCTTCGCATAAAGAATACCTGTACAACTGCATCCTGCTCTCTCAGATCAAGGCTTTCATCCATGGAAACTGCAATGATGTCCTTATCCTCTTCTCCGTAAGTAGTGATCTTCTGGCGCTCTCCGATCTTTCGGATACTCTGGATCAGATCCCTGTATCCTGCTGCATCCTCAAACCGCATCTCCTCGGACGCCTTTTCCATTTTGTGGGTAAGCTGCTGGATCGTCTCCTGAAAATCTCCATTCAGGAACTTCAACACCTGTTCAATGTTCTTTTTATATTCCTGCTGGCTTACATTTCCCTGACAGGGCGCCATGCACTGGTTCATATGATAATAAAGGCAGGGGCGGTCATTATAGCTTTCCTTAGGAAGACTTCTGTTGCAGGATCGTACCTTATACAGCTTCCTTACAAGCTCGATCACATCCTTGACAGCCCCGGCGCTTGTATAAGGCCCGAAGTATCTCGCCTTGTCCTTTTTCATGGTTCTGGAAAACAGCACTCTGGGATAAGGCTCATTCACTGTTACCTTGATAAAAGGATAGGTTTTATCGTCCTTCAGCATGGTATTATATTTCGGCCTGTATTCTTTGATCAGATTGCATTCCAGCACAAGAGCTTCCAGCTCCGAGTCCGTGATAATATACTCAAATCTGGTAATGTGTGTTACCATCTGCTCGATCTTCGCCCCTTTATTCCTGCTGCTCTGAAAATACTGACGCACCCTGTTTTTCAGGCTGACCGCTTTTCCCACATAAATGATCTCATCCTTTTCCCCGTGCATGATATATACACCAGGTTTTCCAGGCAATTTCTTCAATTCTTCTTCGATCAAAAACATACTATGGATCCTTTCCCATTCATATGATATAGATATAAAAGCCGGGGATACCTGCTTCAAGCTGTATTCCCGGCTCCATTTTACATCCTTTATTCTTCTGTTGTCTCTGATTTTGTCTCAATTTCTTTCTGAGTAGACTCCTGAACCATCTGCTCATCTTTCTTATCAGTTACCTGATCTTTATCAACTTCTGATTCAGCAGACTCCTGAACATTCTGTCCTTCCTCATCAGCAGCAGCTTTCCCCTCCAGCTGATCAAGATCCAGTTCATCCAGATTCTCCGGAACTTCTATTCCTTTTTCCACAGCACGGAAGATCTTCATAAACTCTTTACCTGTGATGGTCTCCTTACGGATAAGATAATCAGCGATCTTATCCAGTGCTTCTCTGTGTCCGTTCAGTAATGCTTTTGCTTCCTCATAGGAGCGGTGCATCAGAGCCATTACTTCATGGTCCACTTCTGTGGCAGTATCATCTCCACAGTTCAGCACAGCACGGCCGGTAAGATATCTGTCTTCCTGTGTGGCAAGTCCCATCAGGCCAAACTTCTCAGACATACCATACTGAGTGATCATGGCTCTTGCAACCTTTGTTGCCTGCTCAATATCATTGGAAGCACCTGTAGTCACTGTATCAAAAACAATCTCCTCAGCAGCACGGCCACCCAGATAACCAACCAGCATAGCTTCCAGTTCTTTCTTTGTATTCAGGTATTTCTCTTCTTCAGGTACCTGCATAACATATCCAAGCGCACCCATTGTACGAGGCACAATGGTGATCTTCTGCACAGGCTCTGCATCCTTCTGCAGGGCACTTACAAGAGCATGTCCTACCTCATGATAAGATACGATCTTACGCTCCTGCGGACTTAAAATACGGTCTTTCTTCTCTTTTCCTACAAGAACAACTTCTACTGACTCCAGAAGGTCCTTCTGTGATACAGCCTTCCTGCCGTTCTTAACTGCAAGGATAGCTGCTTCATTTACCATATTGGCCAGATCAGATCCTACAGCCCCTGAAGTAGCCAGTGCAATAGCATCAAAATCAACGGTATCATCCAGAAGTACATTCTTTGCATGTACCTTCAGGATATCCACACGGCCCTTCAGATCTGGACGGTCTACGATCACACGGCGGTCAAACCTGCCTGGACGAAGCAGTGCAGGATCCAGTACCTCTGGACGGTTGGTAGCTGCCAGGATCAGCAGACCCTTGGATGTATCAAATCCATCCATCTCAGCCAACAGCTGATTCAGCGTCTGCTCACGCTCATCATTGCCGCCGCCATAATGGGAATCCCTGCTTTTTCCGATGGCATCGATCTCATCAATAAATACAATACATGGTGCATTCTTCTTCGCTTCTTCAAAAAGATCCCTTACACGGGAAGCACCTACACCAACAAACATCTCTACAAACTCAGATCCTGACAGGGAGAAAAACGGCACATGTGCCTCTCCTGCCACAGCTTTTGCAAGAAGGGTCTTTCCTGTTCCCGGAGGTCCCACAAGAAGGGCTCCTTTGGGAAGCTTGGCACCGATCTCTGTATATTTTCCAGGATTGTGAAGGAAATCAACCACTTCCTGAAGGGATTCCTTTGCCTCATCCTGTCCTGCAACATCTTTGAATGTGATTCCTGTTTCTTTCTGTACATAGGCCTTGGCTCTGCTCTTGCCTACTCCCATCATACCGCCGCCTTTATTCATACGGCGCATAAAGAACATCAGAAGTACGAATAAAAGCAAAGTAGGAAGAAGTACGGAAAGCATCATAGACATAAATTCGCCAAATGCATCCGGCGGTTCAGATTTGAAAATAATGCCAGTTCCTTCCAGACGCTTAGTAAGAGCTGTCTCATCCTCCACCTGATTCGTATAATAGGTAATCTCTGAATACGGGCTTACCTGCTTCTTCGGCACGATCGTCAATGTATCAGACTGAAGGGTAACTTCCTTTACCTGGTCCTTTTCCACCATATCAATAAATTTGTCATATGTGATCTCACTGGAATGATCCTGAAGCATATTGGTAAAAAGACTTAAGCATACCAATGTGACTAAAAGACAGATCAGAAAAGCCAGAATTGACTGATGATTTTTATTGGGTCCCTGCTTCCTGGGATCCCTGTTATCAGGACGCTTGCCATTGGGGTTATTGTCCAAATTATTTTTCATTTTGTTCCTCCTCTTGTATCCTTTTTATTATAAAGAGAATCCCCTGATAAATCAACCGCCAGATTGTGAAAATACTTTGATTTTTTCTCTCATCTTTTTTCGCAGAAAACATAAAATAGTTTCACACAAGCCGGAAATTCTGTAGTATACTGTTAGAGTGATTTTTATAGATGATGGAGAGGAAATGACAAATGAAAATCGGCTTTGATAATGAAAAATATCTTACAATGCAGTCCGAACATATCCGGGAGCGCATTGGCAAATTCGGAAACAAACTTTACCTTGAATTCGGCGGCAAGCTTTTTGATGATTATCATGCTTCCAGAGTTCTCCCAGGATTCGAGCCTGACAGCAAGCTCAGAATGCTGATGCAGCTTTCTGACCAGGCAGAGATCGTTATCGTCATCAGTGCTGCCGATATTGACAAAAACAAAATCCGCGGTGATCTGGGCATCACTTATGATGCCTGTTTATCTTCACTATTCTATCCCAGGCTACCCAAGCAACACAGCCCTGATCGTCAGTGACGAAGGTTACGGCAAGAATGAGTATATTAAGACAAGCAGACCACTGGTAGTTGTCACTGCTCCCGGACCAGGAAGCGGCAAAATGGCTACTTGTCTTTCCCAGCTTTACCACGAATACAAACGTGGCGTAGCTGCCGGTTATGCCAAATTCGAGACATTCCCTATCTGGAATATCCCGCTGAAGCATCCGGTCAACTTAGCTTACGAGGCGGCTACCGCTGACTTAAATGATGTAAATATGATCGACCCATTCCATCTGGAAGCTTACGGAGAGACCACAGTCAACTATAACCGTGATGTGGAGATCTTCCCTGTACTTCAGGCTATGTTTGAGAAGATCATTGGCAAATGCCCTTACAAATCCCCTACAGATATGGGTGTAAATATGGCAGGCAACTGTATCATTGATGATGAGGTTTGCCAGGAGGCTTCCAGACAGGAGATCATCCGCCGCTACTATAAGAGCATGCAGGCTCTTGTTTCCGGTAATGGCAAAGAGGATGAGGTTTATAAAATCGAGCTTCTTCTGAAACAGGCTCATGCTTCTCTTGAAGACCGCAAAGTCGTTCCTGCCAGCCTGAAACGTGAACAGGAAACTGGTGGTCCGGTTGCTGCTATGGAGCTGGAGGACGGCAGGATCATTACTGGCAAAACTTCAGACCTGCTTGGTGCTTCTTCTGCCCTGCTCTTAAATGTACTGAAGGAGCTGGCAGGGATCGATCACGAAAAGCATGTGATCTCTCCGGATGCTATCCGCCCGATCCAGGCATTAAAGACAGGTTATCTTGGCAGCAAGAATCCACGCCTGCATATGGATGAGACTATGATCGCCCTGTCCATCAGCGCAGCTTCCAATCCGGATGCCAAGCTTGCCCTTGAGCAGCTTCCAAAGCTTTCCGGATGCCAGGCTCATACTTCTGTAATGCTGTCTTCTGTAGATATCGAGGCTTTCCGCAAGCTTGGCATTGCCCTTACCTGCGAGCCTAAATTTGAAAAAGAAAAGAAATACCAGTAAAGGATTTTCGCCATAAACATATAAGCATATATCCAAGTACAAACAAAGAGATCCTTTTCCATATCACATCTGGGCAATATGGGAAAGGATCCCTTTTTTACATTTCTTATTATTTTTTTGTATTTATGCCTTTACATTTACGCCATCATGAAGCCATTCTTTGATCACTTCTTTGCTGATCTTTACTGCCTTTGCGATTTTTTCAACTGACAGCCCCATCTCCGCTAATGAAACCGCTGTCTCCTTAGCTTTTTTTAGTTCCCCCTGCTCCATACCTTTTATAATACCCTTTTCAATTCCAGATTCCATGCCTTCACTGTAAATCTGCTCCATCTCAGCACACATAAGTTCAACTCCCTTCGATGTTTCTTTTAATTCATGAACCCGTTTTGCAAGTATTATGCTATACATATCTTCTGCTGCCTTACAGTTCAAATCATGCATCAGATGTCCCAGTTCCGTATCTTCTTGTATTTTAGAATTCACATAAATAATATGGGCCTGATCCATAAACTCTTTATCTATTTCCGCAATCTTCCGATCTATATGATAAATCGGAAGACCGTACCCTAAACAATCATCTTTCGTAATAAAAATAACATAACTTTCAGGAAGTTCTTCATACCCCTGTCCAGGATTTAATATGTTCATGTCCATCAGACCTACATGCTATCTTGCTCTTTTGGGTGATGCACCTTCATGATCCTGTTGAATTTCCACATTAAACATTTTACTTTCCGAATCCCGTGCAACACAATCCAGAACAGCAGACCGTCCCTGCAGATTTTTGTAATCTTTTTGAAGCACCTGATCTATAACCTTCAAGTCCTTTTTATTCATAATCACCTGCAGAACGTATTCCAAACATTCCTTTTTCTTAAATACATTTCTCATAAATATATCACTCATGAGTGTAAGTTCCTTTAAAATATCTTTGTATCTTTCGTAACGTGTTTCAAGCTCCTCTGCTTTTGCAGATGCTTTCTTTGTCACGTTCTTTTAACCTCCTTTCCAGTCTATTTAATTACATATAACAAAATACTGTCAATATTTTGTCCTCTTTTATTTTATCATCTGACTCACATTTTCACAATAAATATCCCATAAAAAACGCCGGCCATCTCTGACCGGTGTTTTTTATGTCAATATATTAATCTTCGTATCCGTTAGGATTATTGGACTGCCATCTCCAGGAGTCTTCACACATCTCCCTGATTCCATTCTCAGCTTCCCAGCCAAGTTCTTCCTTTGCTTTCGTCGCATCTGAATAGCAGGTTGCAATATCGCCAGGACGTCTTGGAGTGATCACATACGGGATCTTTACTCCTGTAGCGGCCTCAAAATTCTTCACGATGTCGAGAACACTGTAGCCTTTTCCTGTACCAAGATTGTAAATGCTCAGTCCGGAATTATCCTTCAGCTTCTTCAAAGCTTTTACATGTCCCTTAGCCAGGTCTACCACATGGATATAATCTCTCACGCCGGTTCCATCCGGTGTGTCATAATCATTTCCAAATACTCTCAGCTCTTTCAGTTTGCCAACAGCAACCTGTGTAATATAAGGCATCAGATTGTTTGGGATGCCGTTTGGATTCTCACCAATAGTACCGCTCTTATGTGCTCCGATGGGGTTAAAGTATCTGAGAAGAACCACATTCCACTGTGGATCTGCCTTCTGAATGTCTGTCAGGATCTGCTCCAGCATGGACTTTGTCCAGCCATATGGGTTGGTGCACTGTCCTTTCGGGCATTCCTCAGTAATGGGGATCTGTGCCGGATCACCGTAAACAGTTGCAGAGGAGGAAAAGATGATATTTTTTGCATTATGCTTTCTCATCACATCCAGAAGTGTAAGAGTACCGGAAATATTATTCTCATAATACTCCCATGGCTTTACAACTGACTCTCCTACAGCCTTCAGTCCGGCAAAATGGATACAGGAATCAATATTCTCTTTGTCAAAAATCTCTTCCAGCGCCTTTCTGTCACGAATATCTGCCTCATAAAATTTCACAGGCTTACCGGTAATCTTCTCCACACGTTTCAGAGATTTCTCACTGGCATTGCTTAAATTATCAAGTACAACCACATCATATCCTGCATTCTGAAGTTCAACAACTGTGTGACTTCCGATGTAACCTGCACCGCCTGTAACTAAAATAGCCATAATTTACCTCCTTTATTATACTGCCTCTTTTGCATTATGTATCAGATATAGATATCTATACAGAATATACAACGTTCCCCAATTACTGTCCTTTTATATATTCCTGACACATCATACCACTATTTATATTTTTCCACAATGTTTTTTACAAGAATATTACATTCCAGATACGCACCTTATTTCCAGAGATGCACCGGATATACGCCCTGATCTTTTAAGTTCTGTATAGCAGCCATTACCATAGGCTTATCCTCTTTATAGGTCACGCCAAACCATCTGTCCTGGGACTTTTCTACTGCCACAGTGGCATGCCCTTCCTTCAGAAGCTCATCTACCACAAATGGAAGAAAATATTCACATTTCAAAGGATTCTTTTCCAGGTTTTCATCCAGGAAAGCTGCAAATCTTTTCTTCAACTCCCCAAGGATACTTTCTGAAAATCCCCACATATTCATGGACACAGTGGCATCACCCGGAATAGAAACCCAGGTCTTTCCTTCATCCTCTGTATATGCAGCACCATCTTCTCTTTTCTCGATGTGAGTACGCTCATGAATATCTGCCAGATATCCCTGTGCATCCATCTCACACACGCCTCTTGCCACATGGCCGTTGTCGGTCAGCGTATTCTCCAGCCTGTATCCAACCATCATATATCTGTAAATTCCATCTTCATCCTGATGAGTTGTAAGATAGTCATAGGCCATCTTAAATGCATGGCTCCCATAAAAATCGTCTGCATTGATCACTACAAAAGGTCCGTCAATCTCACCAATACAACTCATGATGGCATGGCCGGTTCCCCATGGCTTTACCCTGCCCTCCGGAACTGCATATCCTTCTGGCAGATTGGTCAGTTCCTGAAAAACATAGAAAACCTTGATTTTCTTACTGAGTCTGTCTCCAATAGCAGACCTGAAATCCTGTTCATTTTCTTTTTTTATAATAAAAACCACTTTTTCAAAGCCAGCTTTTACAGCATCATAAATAGAAAAGTCCATGATAATATGTCCTTCTTTATCTACAGGATCGATCTGTTTCAATCCTCCGTATCTGCTTCCCATTCCTGCTGCCATTACCACTAATACCGGTTTTTTCATTTTATGCAACCTCCTGCATTTGAAATCTTTATTCAAAACAACTGCTCTGATATGCAGCGTTTAGATTATACCATACAAGATAAGTTTTCGCCAGATATCGTACTGTAAAGATTACAACCTACCCCCAAAAATCCTCTTACTAATCGCAAAAAACAGCGAAGAAACCTGTTTTCATTTCTCCGCTGTAATTCCTTCATATATGATTACCTATCCTGTGGAAATAAAATCTCCATAGTGGTTCCCTTTCCAAGGTCACTGTCCACTGAGATCTTGGCATGGTGAAGAGCTGCTCCGTGTTTTACAATAGAAAGCCCAAGGCCAGTGCCGCCCGTTTCCCTGGAATGGCTTTTATCCACTCGGTAAAAGCGTTCAAAGATCCGGCTCTGCTCTGTTTTCGGGATCCCGATCCCGTTGTCTTCCACTCTGTAATAAGTTTTACCCTTTTTCTTTCCTGCACTTAAATGAACCTGTCCGCCCTCCTGCGTATACCGGACTGCATTATCAGCAATGTTATACAGCATCTCATACAGAACCTGCCGTACACCCTGTACATGACAGGATTCTCCTGAAAATGTAAGCTGGATATGTTTCTTCTCTGCCTGCTGCCGCAGATTACACTGCACATCCTGGGCAAGCTCGTAAAGATTTACCCTTTCAAATGACATGCTGCCCTCGCCTTCATCCAGTCTGGAAAGCTGGATAATATCTGCTACAAGACTGCTCAGTCTGGTAGCTTCATGATAAATCCTTCCGGAAAAATCTGTTACTTTTTCTTCCGGAACCATTCCGTTCATCATCAGTTCCGCATATCCGGAAATAGACATCAACGGTGTTTTCAACTCATGTGATACATTGGCTGAAAATTCCTGCCGCATGGCCTGTGCACTTTTCAGTTCGTCCATCTGCTTGGACAGCTGCCGGTTCTGTTCATCCACACGCACCAGAAGAGGGCGAAGCTCTTCATAACACACATTCTTAAGAGGATGCTCCAGATCCAGGTTATTGATAGGCTCAATCATCTTATCTGTCTGCTTCTGAACCAATACAAACTCTACAAGGATAATACATACCATCAAAAGACCAAGCAATGTAAAGCTGGACATCAGTGTATGGAAAACACTGTCTGTAGTCCTTGCTACACGAAGGATCTTTCCATCTGAAAGACGTACTGCGTAATAATAAGTCTGTTTGGAAAGCGTTTCTGAATAACGGACGATCTCTCCAGCTCCCTCTTTCATGGCCTGGATAAATTCCGGCCGGTTGCTGTGGTTTTCCATTTCCTCAGGATCTGCCTCATTATCCAGAAGCACCTTACCCTTTTCATCTGTAAGCGTGATCCTGCTTGTAGTGATATTTTCAACTTTTTCTGTAAAATACTCATCTCCGAAGGCTTCGGTCCCGGCTTTGATATATTCAGCCTCATTGCGGACCCCATCCTTCATATTTGAATTTACTTTATTGTACATCACACCGCATGATGCCCCAAATGTAAGAAGAACCGTGAGCACAATAATAAAACTGGTATGACTTAGAATACGCTGTTTCATCCCATTTCCCCCTGCTCTTTATTTGTCGATCCTGTAGCCTACCCCTCTGACGGTTTCAACCATATTTCCTGCTTCCCCAAGCTTCTGCCGCAGGCTTCGCACATGCACATCCACAGTCCTGGTCTCTCCCTCGAATTCATAGCCCCATACCTGGCAAAGAATCTGATTTCTGGACATTACAAGTCCCCGGTTTTCCACAAGGTACACCAGCAGTTCAAATTCCTTTCTGGTAAGCTCGATCTTTTCATCCTTCCAGAACACTTCATGCCGTCCCACAAGGATACGCAGATCTCCGCATTTCAGTTCTTTATCCGTATTGCTGCTCCGGCTGGTACGACGAAGCACAGCCTTGATCCTGGCAACAAACTCCATCATTCCAAAGGGTTTTGTGATATAGTCGTCTGCACCGGCTTCCAGACCCTTTACTTTGTCGTATTCAGCATCCTTGGCAGTTACCATGATGATGGGAATGTCCCTGGTAGTCTCGTCCTTTTTCAGCTTTTCCAAGATGGAATAGCCATCTTCTCCTGGAAGCATCAGATCCACTTGTCCATATATTTAACTCCACTTCTTTACGGAAGTATATATTTTGACCTGTCGGTTTCAACTTCCTTATAAAATTTCTCGTCCGGACTGTTTTTGATCATATCAAGATGACTGTGTGTATCAAAAAGATTCTCCCTTACCTGGGTAACACACACACCAATATTTGAACAATGATCTGCCACACGCTCCAGACCTGTATTAATGTCTGACAGGATAAATCCCATCTCAATGGTACATTCTCCTGCACGCAGTCTGTCCACATGACGGTTCTTCAGTTCCCTGCACAGCTCGTCAACAACCTCTTCCAGAGGCTCCACTGCTGCTGCAAGGCCTGTATTTCTCTGTGCAAAGGCCTGATATGCCATTTCCACAATATCGTTTACTGCCTTTTCCAGTACATGCAGTTCTGCAAGTGCCTTCTGGGAAAAATGCAGTTTTTTCTGATGCATTTCTTCTGCTGCATCCTTAATCTCCACTGCATGGTCAGAAATCCTTTCAAAATCGCCGATACAGTGAAGCATGATAGAAAGGCTCTGGCTGTCTTCCAGTGTAAGATTCTTATGATTCAATTTTACCAGGTACGTACCAAGCTCATCCTCATACCGGTCTACCTTTGACTCGATCTGCTGAACCTGGGCTGCCTTTTCCTCACTGTAATTATCAATCAATGTTAAAGCGATCTTCAATGCCTGTTTTGCCTCCTGAGCCATATTTCTGGCTGCATTACGGCTCTGCTCAATAGCAAGGGCAGGTGTTTCCAGGAAACGTGCATCCAGGATCATAAACTCCTTATCCTCTGCGGAAACCACTTTTTCTGTTCCTTTATCCCGTACTGTAAGACAGGCAAGCTTCACCAGAAGCTTTGAGAACGGAAGTAAAAGGACGGTAGCAGAAATATTAAACGCACTGTGGATCACCGCAATTCCTGCCGGAGTTGCTGCTTCTGTTAAGAATGAAAAATTTATCGCTGCATTTAAGGTATAGAAAACAGCCATGAAAACAACGGTACCAATAATATTAAAATACAGATGTACCATAGCTGCACGTTTTGCATTTTTGTTTGCACCAATTGCAGATAAAAGGGCTGTAATACATGTACCGATATTCTGTCCCATGATGATGGGGATCGCCGCACTATAGGGTACCGCTCCTGTAATACATAAAGCCTGTAAAATACCTACGGATGCAGAAGATGACTGGATAATGGCAGTAAGCACTGCGCCTGCCAGCACACCAAGTACAGGTATGGAAAACTTCAGAAGAATACCTGTAAATTCAGGCACTTCAGCCAAAGGCTTTACAGCCCCGCTCATAGTTTCCATTCCAAACATCAGCACGGAAAATCCAATAAAAATCGTACCGATATCCTTCTTCTTGGAATCCTTTAAAAACATAAGGAAAACCACACCTACAAGCGCAAGGATGGGCGCAAAAGATGTTGGCTTCAAAAGCCTGATAAAGAAATTGCTGCTCTGAATGCCTGCAAGGCTTAAGATCCAGGATGTAACCGTTGTTCCGATATTTGCTCCCATGATCACACCTACAGCCTGTGAAAGCTGCATAATACCGGAATTGACAAATCCTACAACCATAACGGTTGTTGCAGATGACGACTGGATCACACCTGTAACTGCAGCACCAAGCAGTACTGCTTTAACAGGATTTGATGTAAGGTTCTCCAGAATCTTCTCAAGCTTTCCTCCAGATACCTTTTCAAGTCCATCGCCCATTACGTTCATTCCATAAAGGAACATGGCAAGACCGCCTAAAAGAGTCAACACGCTAAAAAAGTCCATTTTTTTCTCCTATCCCCATAGTTGTAAAATAATGTGTAACATGTGCCGTTTTACATATTGGCACTGTCACTTATTGTAGAAATAGCGTGTAAACTTCTCCCTATGAAAATGTAAAATCTTTGTAAAATCGCAAAGAGGGTCCTGATGATCAGAACCCCCGGATTTCTTCGTCTTCTGTATGTGTCTTATCTATGGAGCGGATCTCCAGGAAATAGCTGTAGCTGTCATTCACCTTTACTTCTACCCGGTCGCCTACCTTATGACCTTTTAATGCCTTACCAATGGGCGACTCAATGCTGATTCGGTTCTCCATGGAATTGCCACGGATGGATGTGACCAGCTTATATTTCTCAATCTCATCATCTTCTTCAAAATATACTTCTACAATATCATCCATTCCAACTTCATCAGATTTGGAGCTTTCAGATACAATGGTAGCTGTTTTCAGCATATTCTCCAGATAACGGATACGGCTTTCATTCTGATTCTTATGTTTCTTTGCTGCATAATACTCGAAATTCTCGCTTAGATCTCCCTGGGCACGTGCTTCCTTTACAGCTTCAATGGCTTCCTTACGGATCACCAGCTTCCTGTGCTCGATCTCCTGCTGGATCTTCTCCACATCCTGCTTTGTAAGTTTCTCTCTCATGTTACTGCCTCCCATTTCCTTTCTTTTCCTTATCATTTCCCAGGCGTACCTGTTCCACATAATCTGCCAGTTCCTGAGATACATCATCAAAAAGATAACTGCGGCTGCTCTGTCTGTGCTGGTGCCATTCCTGTCTGAGCAGTTCTTTTGAATCCTGTATTTCTTTTTGCAGCCCCTTTGCAGACATCCTCTGTGCTCCCTGGCCCAGAATAATGATCTGCTCCAGCCCGTCGGAGGTAGCCACCGTTACCTTATGCTGCCGCCCGATCTTGTGCACAGTCTTTTCAATATACTGGTCAGCTGTCTCTGCTTCCTTTGTATAAACCACATGAATATTGTGATATTTCAGGATCTCCTCCTGATGGCCTTCCACCTTGTAAGCATCAAATACAAGGATCAGGTTACAGTTCTTTATCCCCTGATAATTACTTAATACATCCATCAGCCTTGTCTGTGCAGCATGAACATTCACTGCTGCCAGTTCCTTCAGATCCTCCCAGGCAAAAATAATATTGTATCCATCTACAAGAAGGTACTCTTCCTGATTTGTTTTTTTCTTCTTTGGTACATAGCTGGCGCCATCAGAAGCTGCACGGATCACAGAACCAGAGGTTGCACCTCTGTCCCTTTTTACAGGGCCAAAGGTTCTTTCAAAAATTGCCTGCAGCTCTTTTTCATCTTCATAGCTTCCCACATAGCTTTTTGAGGAATGGCCTGACGGATAAGGAGATACTGAAATATTTTCCATGTTCTCTTCTGCTTCCTTCTGAAGCCCGCTTTCCACATGCATGTATTCTTCCACCTGATACCAGGGAACAAGAAAACCTGCTCCATGTGCACAGAAAACAGAGCCTGTAGGATTGTCCAGATCCCGTTCTGAATCATAACCTATCTCTGCCACGATCTTTTCCTGATCCTGGCAGGGTTCATAGCCCTTCAAGGTGCAGAACAGACGGCCACGCCCTCTTGTGTAGGAAAGCACCTCTCTTTGGTAATCCCGCATGGTCTTTACAGGGGCATAGCCTTTCAGCACCGCCATATCCCCTTCTGTTTCAGGTGCCCCGAAAGTGCCCTGCATTTTCTGAAAATCAGACATGGCACGGCCGATATTCTCTGCCGGCACTTCAAGCCGAACCTCATAATATGGCTCCAGTAAAATGCTTTTTGCTTTCTTAAGCCCCTGGCGCACTGCCCGGTAAGTAGCCTGGCGGAAATCTCCTCCTTCTGTATGTTTCTGGTGAGCCCTGCCTGTAAGCAGTGTGATCTGCATATCCGTTATCGGTGCGCCGGTAAGCACTCCCGGATGCTCCCGTTCCTCCAGATGGGTAAGGATCAGTCTCTGCCAGTTTTTATCAAGCACATCCTCACTGCAGGCTGTGAAAAACTGCAGGCCGCTGCCCCGCTCTCCCGGTTCCAGAAGAAGATGCACCTCCGCATAATGACGCAAAGGCTCAAAATGCCCCACACCTTCCACAGGCTGTGCAATGGTTTCTTTATATACAATATTTCCTGTCCCAAACTCCACAGCAACATGGAACCGGTCCCAGATCAGTTTTTTCAGAATTTCTGTCTGTACCTCTCCCATCAGCATTGCATGGATCTCCCCAAGCTGCTCATTCCATACGATATGCAGCTGTGGCTCTTCCTCTTCCAGCTCTTTCAGCTTTTTCAGCATCTGATGTACATCTGTTCCTTCCGGAAGCTGGATCTGATAATTCAGCACAGGCTCAAGAACCGACATTTGCGACTCTGCCTCTGTTCCCAGTCCTTCTCCCGAATAGGTTCTGGTAAGTCCTGTAACAGCACACACTGTACCTGCTTCTGCCTCTTTTACCAGTTCATATTTTGCCCCTGAATAAATCCGGATCTGGTCTGCCTTTTCTTCCCAGATCTGGTCCTCCATCTGCCCGAAGCCAGTTCTTTTATTTGTAAGGGTTTCTTTTACCTTCAGACTTCCACCTGTGATCTTCATGTAAGTAAGCCGGTTTCCCTGGTCATCCCTGGCAATCTTGTAAACCTTTGCCCCAAAGGTATCCTTATACTTCCCCGGCTGCATATAGGTCTGCAGACCATCCACAAAGTCTTCCAGCCCGGTAAGTTTCAGCGCAGACCCGAAATAACAGGGAAATACCTTTCTTTTTCTGATCAGGTCTGTGATCTCTCCCCTGGAAACACTGCCCTCTTCCAGATATTTTTCCAGCAGGCTTTCTTCACACACTGCCAGATTTTCCATAAAATCTGCATTCTCCTGCCCTTTGGTAAAATCAACGCAATTCTCACTTAATCTTTTACGTACATCTGCCAGAAGGGCTTCTTTGTCTGTCCCCTCTTGATCCATTTTATTGATAAATATAAATGTAGGGATCTGATACCGTTCCAGAAGACGCCACAGTGTCTGGGTATGCCCCTGCACTCCGTCTGCTCCGCTGATCACAAGAATCCCGTAATCGATCACCTGCAAAGTTCGCTCCATCTCAGCGGAAAAATCCACATGTCCCGGTGTATCAAGAAGTGTTACTTCCAGATCTCCCATGGAAAAAACGGCCTGTTTGGAGAAAATGGTGATACCCCTCTCTCTTTCCAGGTCAAAAGTATCCAGGTATGCATCTCCATGATCCACTCGGCCCATTTTCCGGATTTTTCCGTTCATATATAAAAGGCTTTCGGATAGGGTGGTCTTCCCAGCATCTACATGAGCCAGCATTGCAATGCAGATATGTTTCTTTTTTCTATTTTCTGAGGTTCCTCCCATAGGAATTCCCCTTTCTTTCTGTTATGTTCCTTAGTCTGCCAGGTTCCTGCCCTGACATCTTTTTCATCATACCACAAAGTAGGGGGATTTGTCACTTATAAGCAAGCACAGGGGAGCTTAGAATACAGTAAAATAATCATTGGCAAATTTACAATCATTTCCGTTGCATTATAGAAAAGATCTTGGTTATATATCATGCGAGGCTTTCGTTGATTTCGACTGCGCCATATTATTTGAATTTCAAATATTTTTCTTTACAACATAAAATCCAATGCTATAATATAGATGTTTTGAACACAAAAACTACCACTGAAAGGTTGATCTACCCATGAATAAAGCAAAGAAAATCTATTGCCGCATTTTCCAGAATGCATTTAAATTTGCCCTTCCCCTTCTCCCTTACCGCAATCCGGAGATCATAGGAAGCGTAAAAGACCTGCCTGCACTTTTCCAGAAAAAAGGAATTGATAATGTACTGATCATTACTGACCTGGGGATCCGCAAGCTTGGACTTACCGTGCGTCTTGAAACAGCCCTGAAGCAAAATGGGATCGCTTATTCCATTTATGATAAAACAGTAGCCAATCCTACCACTGCAAATGTGGAGGAAGCCGAAAATCTGTGGTACGCAGCCGGATGTCAGGCTATTATCGGATTTGGCGGCGGGTCCAGCATGGACTGTGCAAAGGCTGTAGGCGCAAGGATCGCCAAGCCACACCAGACTCTTGCCCAAATGAAGGGAATCTTAAAGGTGCATAAAAAGCTGCCTCTTCTCATCGCCATCCCTACCACAGCCGGAACCGGAAGTGAGACTACTCTTGCAGCTGTGATCACAGATGCACAGACAAGACATAAATATGCCATTAATGATTTCCCTCTGATTCCCAGATATGCAGTTCTTGATCCAAAGGTTACATTAAGCCTTCCTCCGTTTATCACTGCAACCACAGGAATGGATGCCCTTACCCATGCAGTAGAAGCTTATATCGGCAATTCCACTACTCCTGGAACAAGAAAAAATGCCCTGGATGCAGTAAAGCTGATCTTTGAAAATCTGGATAAGGCTTACGAAAACGGTTCTGACAAGGAAGCCCGTAAAAACATGCTCCGTGCTTCCTATTATGCTGGGTGTGCTTTCACAAAATCCTATGTAGGCTATGTACATGCAGTGGCCCATTCCCTTGGCGGTGAATACAATGTACCCCATGGACTTGCCAATGCCATCCTTCTTCCTTTTGTACTGGAGGAATACGGCAGCGTGATCAATAAAAAACTGGCCAGACTGGCAATCGCAGCCGGTATTGCAGATAAGAGCACACCGGAAGAAGAGGCTGCAGCTGCCTTTATCCAGGCTATCAAAGACATGAAAAAACAATTCGGCATCGGGGATACTGTTCCTGAGATCCGTGAAGAGGACATTCCAAAGCTGGCACACTATGCGGACAAAGAAGCCAATCCTCTTTACCCGGTTCCTGTACTTATGAATGCAAAAGAGCTTGAAAAATTCTATTATATCCTTATGGAAAAACCTGAAAACAAAAAGGAGGCTGCCCTGTGAACCAAACTCAGATCCAGACACTGGTAGATAAACAGCGTAAATTTTTTTATGAGGGGAAAACCCTGGACATTTCTTACAGGATCCAGGCTCTGAAAAAACTGAAGGCCTGTATTTCACAAAACGAAGAGGCCATTGCAAGAGCGATCCTTTCTGACCTTGGAAAAAGCAGTTTTGAAAGCTACATGTGTGAAACCGGGCTTGTATTAAGCGAAATTTCCTACATGCTGAAGCATATACGCTCCCTTTCCAGGGAAAAACGGGTGCATACACCGCTTGCCCAGTTTCATTCAAGAAGCTATACCAAGCCCTCCCCTTATGGTGTGGTGCTGGTAATGAGCCCCTGGAATTATCCATTCCTTCTTTCCCTGGATCCTCTTGCAGATGCCATTGCAGCCGGAAATACGGTGATCCTAAAGCCAAGCGCCTATTCTCCTGCAACCAGCGCCCTGATCGGAAAACTGCTTTCAGACTGTTTTCCAGAGGAATATGTGGCAGTTGTTACCGGAGGCCGGGCAGAAAATACAGCCCTTCTTCAGCAGCATTTTGACTATATCTTTTTCACAGGAAGCCAGGCAGTCGGCCGTGAAGTTATGCGCCAGGCCTCTGCCCATCTTACTCCTGTGACCCTTGAACTGGGTGGCAAAAGCCCCTGCATTGTAGATGAAACTGCTGACCTGAAGCTTGCTGCAAAGCGTATCGTATTCGGAAAATACCTGAACTGCGGACAGACCTGCGTAGCTCCTGACTATATTTACTGCCAGGAATCTATAAAGGACAGATTTCTCCAGGAGGTTAAAAAACAGATCACTGCACAATTTGGCGAAACGCCTTTGACAAATCCGGATTACGGAAAGATCATAAATGAAAAGCATTTTAACAGGATCAGAAACCTTATCGAAGACAGTAAAGTGGTCTTTGGCGGCGGATCAAATCCCCAAACCCTGCAGATTTCCCCTACAGTAATGGATCATGTAACCTTCCAGGATAAGGTGATGCTAGAAGAGATCTTTGGCCCTGTTATGCCGGTGCTTACCTACAAAACCCTGGATGAGGTGATCCAGAAGGTAAATTCCATGCCTCATCCCCTTGCCCTTTACTTTTTCACAAAGAATAAGGCTGCGGCCAGAAAACTCACAGCCAGCTGTGGCTTTGGCGGCGGATGTATCAATGATACCATCATTCATCTGGCAACCAGCGAAATGCCTTTCGGCGGCTTTGGAGAAAGCGGTATGGGCGGTTATCATGGCAAGGAAGGCTTCCGTACCTTCTCCCATTTTAAAAGTATTGTAGACAAAAAAACATGGCTGGATCTGCCAATGCGATACCAGCCATATAAAAGACTGAACGATAAGCTGATCCATTTCTTCCTGAAATAATCAGCTGTTCCCTTCCATTTTTCTCTTTTTGTTATTCCATATCAGGATTGAAAGTAATACAGAGATCCAGTCAGTTACTGCCTGTCCGTAGATCACGCCATTTAGCCCAAACAGCATCTGAAGCAGATAAAGAAGCGGGATCAGCAGGATCCCCTGCCTAAGGACAGACAGAACTGTAGCTGGAAAAGCATTTCCTGTTGACTGGAGACAATTCATATTTACAAAAAGCAGACCGATCACAGGTCCTGACAGCATGTAGGCAACCAGCATCTGTACTCCGTAGCGGATCACCTCCGGATCATCAATAAACATACGGATAATCGGCTCCCTGCCAAAGAAAAACAGGGCAGTTGCCAGGATTCCTACCACCAGACAGCATTTCTTGGTATATTTCTCAACATCAACAAACCTTTTCCTGTCACCAGACCCATAATTGTATCCCAGAAGAGGCTGAACCCCATTTGCCAGTCCCATCTGCAGGAATGTGATAAACATATTGGCTTTAAAAACAATCCCTATGGCAGCTACAGGCGCATTTCCATAGGCTACCAGTATCTGGTTCAATACAATGGTAGATACACTCATCAGCACTGAAAATATGGCTGTAGGCATCCCAATGGCACAGATCCTGGTAAGTACCTTATTCCGGACAGTAAAATACCGTGGATGAATGGAAAAGCTTTTACTCTTTTTCAGGAAATACCACAGATAGTACAAGCTTGCCAGAACATTTCCGATAGTTGTTGCAATGGCCGCACCGGCTGCTCCCATGTGCATTCCACTAATAAAAACCGGATCCAGCACAATATTTACGACTGTACCGATCATGCTTCCGATCATGGCTTCTTTACTGGCTCCTTCTGCCCTTACCACAAAGCTGGCAGCTGCAGACCAGATAATAAAGGGAGCACCGTAAGCAATATGAAACACATATCCCTTTGCCAGATCATAGGTCTGGCTGTCTGCCCCGAACACTCCAAGAACAGGCTTCATAAACACATATAAAAGCAGCGCAAATACAATACCTACAGCAAGGGATCCGTAAGTCACAAATGCAGATGCATTTTTTACCCGCTTCTCATTCTTCTCCCCCATAGCCATGGATGCCACTGCACTGCCACCCATACCAAACATGTTGGCAAAAGCCATCAGAAGGATAAAAACAGGATTAGTCAGGCTTACAGCTGCCACCTGCAGCGGATCTCCTGTCTGTCCTACAAAAAAGGTATCTGCCATATTATAAACTACTGTTACAAGACTGCTGATCACACTTGGGATCGCCATCTTTGCCACAGCCCTGGATACCTTCATGCTGCTCATCAGTTCATTATCTTCCATTTTCTGCCTTCTTTTCCTTTGTCTTGGACGCCTCTATGTCCTGATCCAGATTTTCCAGCATCCGTGCGGAAATATCCATAAATATACGGCGTTCTTCTTCTGAAATCCCCTTCAACAACAGTTCCTCTGATTCCAGGATCTGGCTTTTCAGCTTCTGATTGATGGCCTGCGCCTGCCTGGTAAATACTATCTTTTTACGTCTTCCGTCCCCAGGATCCGCTTCCCTTCGGATCATCCCTTTTTGCTCCAGTTCATTCAAAACACCGGTAGCCGTAGAGGGCCGCAGCCCGAATTCTTTCTCCACATCCTTCTGATAAATGGGATGATTTACTGATTCTACCAGAATATAATCCAGGATCATCCCCTGTGCACCGCTGATCCCTACAGTTGCCTGTATTTTCGCAGATCTTCGGCGCAGACGGTTGGATATCCTGTTTATCATCTTACCTGTATCCATAGTTTGCCTCCTATTTACTTCGGTTCCTAAGTATTTTAAGTCAAAAAAAGAGAGATGTCAAGGACACCTCTCTTAAAAATCTATCATACCTGCAGATTATTTTATCTTTCCCACTGTCATAATCCTTATCTGTCACATTACATGGAAATGATCCCTAATACATTTGCAACAGAGCTTAACAGAATAATGATCAGACATATCGAGGCAAGGTACTTGATGCAGAAAATATAAAGCTTCTTTCTTTTAAATGCTGAGGAACTCTCAATCTCTTTAATGATCCTGTCAAAACCTACTACTCTTGTCACAAGGATGCAGGTAGCCAGTGCAGCCAGAGGCATCATCACAGAGTTGGTAATAAAGTCAAAGAAATCAAGGAAATTCATTCCCAGAAACTTTATGAAATCCAGAAGTCCGTATCCCATGGAGGACGCAGTACCAAATACCAGCATAACCCCAACCATCAGCGCACAGCTTTTCTTACGGCTCCAGTGAAGCTCATCCATAAATGTGGAAACGCTTGTCTCCATCAGGGAAACTGCACTGGTAAGCGCTGCCAGAAGCACCAGCACAAAGAACAGGATACCAGCTGCTGTGCCAACACCCATGCTTGCAAAAACCTTCGGCAGTGTGATAAACATCAGGGACGGGCCTGCCTGCAGATTGCTTGCATCTCCGCCTGAGAATGCAAACACTGCCGGAATGATCATCAGTCCTGCCAGAATGGCAATGGCTGTATCAAAGATCTCCACCTGAGTTGTGGATTTCTCAAGATCCATTTCTTTACGGGTATAGGAACCATATGTGTACAGGATCCCCATTGCAATAGACAGGGAATAGAACATCTGTCCCATGGCAGCCACCACCGTCATCCATGAAAAGTGGCTGAAATTGGGAACAAGGAAATATTTCACCCCTTCCAGTGCGCCAGGTCTGGTCACTGAATAAATGGTGACGATCACAGCCAGCACAACAAGAACCGGCATCATGATCTTTGACATACGCTCTACACCATTCTCAACACCACCAAGGATAATGGCAAAAATGAGAACTGCGAAAATAATAAACCAGAACTCAGCCTGCCAGGAATCGGAAATAAAATTGCTGAAATATCCGTCCTGTGCCAGCACCTGTACATCCCCACGGATGTATTCCACAAGATATTTCACTACCCAGCCGCCAATAGTGCTGTAGTAGGGCACGATCAGCATGGGGATCACTGCATTCAGCCAGCCTCCCACTTTGTGTGCTTTGCCTTTCCCAAAGGCCTGAAAAGCACCAACCGGGCTTTTCCTGGTCATTCTTCCGATAGCAGTCTCGGACATGATCAGAACATAACCAAAGGTAGCTGTAAGAAGAATATAAATCAGCAGAAAAATCCCTCCGCCATACTTTGCTGCCAGATAAGGAAAACGCCAGATATTCCCCAGCCCTACCGCTGATCCGGCCACTGCCAGCACATAACCGATCCTTCCGGAAAAGCTTCCTCTCTGGCGGTCATGTGTCATTTTAACTTGATCACTCATGGATACACCTCGCTTTTTGTTCATTAATGCTAAAACAGTCTTGCAATATTATACTTCAAATTAGCATAAATGTCTATTATTATTTACTGTGAATCCTTTTTGTCACTGTCAAAATGCCAGTTATTCCCAAAAGTGAAATTACAAGCAGGAAAAACCACCACTCTACAGGGCTGGTATCTCCAGTCTTTGGAGTCTGTTCCTGGGTATCCGTCTGCTGCGGCGTATCTGCGTCTCCTGTGATCCCAGGCTCTGATGGGATGCTTGGCTGTGGAGTCTCACTTGGCTCTGGAGTAACACTTGCCTTTGGTGTGTCGCTTGGTTTTGGTGTAACACTTAACTTTGGTGTGTCGCTTATCTGCGGTGTTTCACTTGGCTTTGGTACTTCACTTATCTGTGGTATGTCACTTGGCTTCGGTGTAACACTTGGATTTGGCGCTTCACTTGGCTCTGGCGGATTTTTCGTATTTGTCAGGATCGTCTGACCATCTGCGGTTTCTGCTGTACAGGTATATCCGGACACAGGATCCTCCACAGCTTTATACTCGCCGCCTGCTATAGGAAGATCTTCCCAGGTCTTTGTCCGTCAGCATTATCACCATCCACCCACACCTTTTTCACTGTAAAGCTGGTAGTCTTTGGACCTGTGGTATTGTCAAACCGAACCTCTCCGTAGTTTTGCGGCGAAAGGATGGTATCTGCCACCACATATCCTGCAGCTGCTTTCACAACATCAACCCTTACAAGGAAGCTCCTTGTATCCAGTGTTCCTGCCCCTGTTTCTTTGATCTGATAATAATGGGTGCCTGCCCCTTTGTACCTGATCTGGGAATACTGAATCTTTCCATCTGCATTATTGCTTTTTGTTTCTGTATAGGCATTTCCCAACGGATCTCCTGCATCATCAGTCTCTGTCAATGTAAACTGATATTTCCCTTCCTCTGTACATGGTTCATTATCTACATACTTCCATGCCACAGGAGTAAATACCGGTGTTTTTGCAGACTGGATAACACCATACTGGCCATCCACCTGAACATTGGGGATTTCCGGTGATTCAGCCTCTTCCACCTTGCTGCCGTCCAGGGAAAGCTCTGCCTGGTTCACAAGATTGCTGACTCCTGCCAGACATTCTGTTTCAAAGGAAAGGATCACGCTTGGATGCTCTGCCGGATTTTCCAGCTGTATCATCAGTGTGGTGCCCACCTGGCTTGCAGTAAAAGGCACTTTGTTACCTGACAGATCCTTTACTGTCACATTCTCATTGCTCAGATCCAGTTTCAATACAGGGCTCAAATTATCACTGATGGTCACTTCCTGCATCTTGCTTAACTCTAACTGGGAATACTTCTCTGCAAGATTGATCTGCATAGTCCAGGAAAGCATGGTCTTTCCGTCTGCTGTAGTATGCACCCGGCCTTCCTTTTCAAAAGGCTTTTTCACTTCTACCTGCCCTGGCTTGCTGCTCACTGCCCTTGCCCCATCTGCGCTGCTGGCTGTCAGCACATTGGACAGAGCTATGTTTCCATCTTCTCCATAAGCTTCTCGATCCACTGCCGTTGTATAATGTACGGTAACAGTTGTATTCGCCGGAAGCTGTGTAAAGTGCAGGATAAATCCATCAAAGCCTGTTTTATCCAGTTCCACAACACTGCCATCCAGCCTGGTAAGCGTTGCTCCCTCTGGCAGGCTGTCAATCCTGTAAGACTCTTCCTTTCCATCGGTTTCTGTGAGGATCTCCATTTCCTGAAGAGTCATTGCCTGGATCGCCTTTTCATCTTCCGATGACAGCACATCCTGCAAAGTGAAATCCTTTCTGCTTCCAGTTCCCGTAGATGCAGATATGGTCCATGAAGCAGCATTTCCATTTACCTGCTCAAGCTTTTTCTCTGCAGTAACAGGGATATCCGGATGGAAAGTTCCACTGTCCTTGTCTGCCAGATCCAGATCCCCATAATGAAATGCAGCTGCATTTTCCAGGGTATACTCATCCCCTGCCTTGCCGCCCTGCTTAAGGAAAATATCCGGATCCAGCTTTGTACTGTATGTGACTATATAAGTCTGTCCAGGTGCCAGCTTCTCACTGCTTTCCGTATTCTGTATGGTTATCTCCAAATGGTGTCCCTGAACCAGAATCTGCAGGTTTTCATCTGTCCATCCGGCCAGATAAGCCTGTGCACTGTAAATAATATCAGAACCGCATTGCACAGTAATGCTGGCAGGATCGATATAAGTAGCTTCGCTTGCGGCCGTACGTACTCTCTCCTCCACATCATCCGAAAGGGTGATATCCACGGTATCCTCCAGTTTCATGGAAGCTTCCTTTTTGCTGCCTGTATAAGCAGTCAGTTTCCAGTTTGCTGTACCGGCTGAAGCATTCTTGCTCGTAAGGCTTTTTGTCAGGACCGCATCTTCGATCACAGTAGTATTTCCCCTGGAATCAGCTTTCTCTCCCTTATCATTTATGACTTCGTTCACAAACTGACCGGAGCCTCTGCAGTTACCCAGGATCTTCTGGGCTTCTCCATAAACAGCCTCCCAGTCCACAGTCACATCATAAACAGCTGCCAGGTATTTTTCTGTTTCCAGCCCTTTTGCAGTAACCTGAAAACCAGAATGTGTGTGCTTAAGATCTCCCTCTGAATCTATTTCCAGAGAAGCAGGCGTTGTTTTAACTCTTAATTCTATGCCTTCCAATGCACCTGTACCCTTCCACTGGATCTGATTTCTCTGTGGAGTTTCTCCCAGTGTCAGTCCACTTAAACCTTCACTGCCTGCTTTTCCGCCGGTGATCTCTGTGCCTCCGGAAACAGTAAAATCGCCAAGATCCCAGATCAGATCTGAGTCACTTAAATTCTCTCCTATGTTTTCCGGTTTGGTGTCTGTATAGTACAGTTTAATGTTACTGTAGCAGGTATGGCGTTCCACCAGCTGCTCCATCACAATCCGGATCTTTTCTTTCTCTGCTTCCGGAAGATCTTCCAGATCAACCCTCATTCCGGTTTCACTGTCCGTAAAAATCAGGTCATCTTTTACTTCATAATGTATACAATCATTCAGTGTAAATTCCTGACCGGTTTTTCCCGCAGTTCCTGTATAAGCATAATACATCCAATGCATAGGATCTGATCCGTAAGTGATCTTCCTCTGTTTTGCCAGCTGGTTTTTCACCAGATATACGCTGCCTACATTTCCTCCACAGTCAACCGTCATCCGCCGGGTTCCTTCATCCTCACTTACAGCCTTCGCCTTCGTAACAGGCGTGTAGGTACGGGATGCTGCTGCATTATTAAAGATCTGCAGGCCGCTTCCCAGATAATAACTGCTGTCACGGAAAGAAGTGCTTTCCCCTTCTTTTACAGTATCAATATCTAGGGTTGTCTGATAACTGAACACAAATTCCATTCCTGCCGGAATATCTTTATCCTTATATTTCAAAACCACTTTAAAAAGGGAACCTGGATGCTTGGAAGTGTATCCCTCCTCAGAAGCCTTCTGTAAAACAGAATCTGACCAGTTTGCAGTAAATGCTCCTTTCTCATAAACCATTCCAAAGCGTTTACCATCTTTCCTTGCCTCGATGGTCAGGCCATCCTCCAGCTGTAAACACTTTTTCATAAATTTCACAGCTTCTTCATCTTCAAAAGTACCATTTGGCATTGGAATGATTGCCTGATCTGCGCTGCTTTCCACATTGGCAAAGCCAGCAATAAAATCCTCCAGTTCCAGTTGATCAGTAGGTGTAAGTCCATTCACTACATGAATGGCGTATTCGCCTGTATAAGCCGTATCGCCAATATTCTTAGACATCGGGTATGCTGTTTTCTGAATGGACAGCAACGCAGACATCCGTTTCTCAATGGTATCGCTTACCGCTTCTTTCCCTGCTTTTTTCCAGATTCCACAGCCTGCCCGGTTGCTCAGACTAAGATCATACAGAGCACTAAGTCCCCTGTATTCTATCACCAGGGACTCCCCAAACCTGTTCTCACCTGGATCCAGATCCAGTGCAGATAATTCACTTACCAGAGTTTCACGTATACTGTCTGCCATATTTCCGGCATAATAAACATACATTACAAGAGGGTTTTTCTGGCTGTTTGTGCCGCTGGTGGTCAGGATATTCCTGTAAATTCCCGGATTTTCCGGATCCCACAGATTTCCTGTACCTGTATGCACCCAGCTTCCGTTCACATATCTTTCCCAGGTAGTATCCCCATAGAACCCGCTTGTCCCGGCTTCAGACTCATAAGGGATCGGGCCGCAGCCGCCACCATTTCCGCACTCATAAATACTAATCCCTGAATTAAACATCTGGGTTACATGGGTAAATTTCCCAGGTTTTATATCTATTGTTTCTCCTGCAATATCCTTTGCAGAAGCTTCCCCCATACTGTCTGTCACATTCAGCACACCATAATATCCACCATAAAAATCATCTACAAGAGGACTTGATGTGTGGCTTGGATTATCCGTTAAAACAGGCACAAGAGTCCATCCTACCCTTGTTTTTTTAAGGTCACTTTCTTCTGTCACACCACTTTTGGAGAGTTGTGGGATCCCGGCTTTTCCGGAAGCACTGATCTTAAAGGGGTACTGGATCCTGTTTCCTACAGAATTATCAGGAAGGCTGTTTCCGCCATTTCCACCAAAACGTGAAATATCTCCGGTCTGGGAAATAATCTCAGCCTTGCAGCTGTAATATTCATTTCCCTCATTAGGTTCTCCGTTTACTTTTGCAAAAAATCCCAGAGTAATATCCCCTGTTTTTTCATCCCTGTAATCCGTCATATCATATTCGTTATAGTAGAAATAACAGGTCTGATCATTATTGGAGATCAGGGTTGTTTCCCCTGTCATCCGGTCCACACCGCTTCCATTGAAAGTGGTGCCGCTGCTTCCGTAACTTACCATCAGCTTTTTCCATGAATTGCTATATGGATCCATCACATACAGGGAATCTGTGTTTAGATTTTCTCCATCTACCACAGCGCTGCCGCTTGGACAGATCTGCTGATAATAATCCAGCACTGTATAGAAGTAACCGCTATTCCAACTCGGCCAACCGGTGGCATCAAAGGTAAATTTCTAGAAGATGGTTTCATCATCCACCCACTGGGCATTCATGTAAGAAGCCGGATATCTTGAAAAACCGCAGGTATCTTTGTTGCTGCGCTCTGCATAGCCCTCTGCCAGACCTGTACGTACCTGATTTGTAAGGGAACCGCCTCCATTCTGGTCATCTGCCTGTACAGTTCCCAGCATCTGGAAAACAGATGCCATAAAATCACTGCATGGCGCATTGAAAACATGGATACGCCAGCTGGCTGGTTTTGCTGAACCTCTGCCTTCTACATATTCATACCAGCCATTGCTGCTTCCGTTTTCGCTTGCTTTCGCATACGTTTCCGGATCAATGATCAGATACATGTATTCCCCGTATGTGTGAGGTTTCTGACTTCGGTAAACGATCAGATCCCCATTTGCATCTGCAAAAACCTTTTTCAGCTGATACTGAAGCTTTGCATCACCGGTATAGCCTCCAGTTGCAAAACAGCTGTTAGCCATCAGATTGTCGTCATTTTTCACCTGTGTGGTAGAAACCACTCCAATATAGTCCCAGTCAGCCGCATTACCGATCATCCCGTTCAGATAGGTTCCTGCATTGTCTGTGCTGAAGGTTGCCTGGCTTCCGCTTTCTGCGGACAGGGAATTTCCAGGAAGAAATGACCGGTTAGATGCATAGAAGTTCGCATTGGTGGTATTGCTTACTGCAGGATCATATTCCATCCAGTAATAATTTCCTCTGTAACCACTGGTATTGGAATTCATATATGTATAAATATTCTCCGGAAAAAATTCATAATTGCTGTAAGGATTCTGCATGTACACAGAATCTCCAATAGATGGTGTTCCTGTATTTCCATAATCCGTATGCACATATCCGACAGTCTCAACCATAGGTATATCTGCATTTGCACTAAGTGTAGCGGAACACTGATAATCAGCGCCGCCGGCACACCGATAATCGTCATAGCTGATCACCGGTACATAAAGCGTCAGTGAACTGAAATTTTTGCTGGCAGCCTTACCACCCTTTCCGTCACTGATACTGACATGAACACGGTTGGTAATATAAGAATACATGGTCTTATAATAAGTCTGATACTTGACTTTATGAGAACTGCTGCTGCCAGAAACTGCATCACTTTCCTGGAAAGTAAGCCGCAGTTGAAGATCTCCAGCCTCATTGGCCAGGTCTATAATAGTAGAACCGTTTTCACTGAAAAATATATCTTTATCAGACGCTGTAACCCATTCACTTTTGTTCTTTCCATTTTCATCTTTCTCATTATAAGTCACAGCTATAGACAGGCCAGGTCCTGCGTTATCCCCATAGCCATTGAATATATTAACATTTTCCTCATTTACCCAGACACCCATGGCATCCTGGGATTCAAGGGTCAGGTAGTCATACGGGATAGCTGTATCTGTGGCATCCTGATCCCTGTAAATAGTGGTACTCCAATAATAAGCTGTAGGACCGCCCTGTCCGCCGGACATGGATACCCCATAGGAAGACTGTTCCGGCTCATTGGATATTTCCTCACTTACCCTAAAGCTAAGCATGCCTCCCGGAACATTTGTGATCTCATATGTTTTTCCTGGGGTAAGATCCTGACTGACTCTTGTTCCGTACTGAAATGCTCCTGAAATGTCTATAACATCTTCCACATTTATAAAGAACATTTTCAGCTGATAGCTGTTTCCCTCTGGTGTACTGTAAATTCCGCCATAGACGGTCATATCACCGGCAGCACGGAAAAATTCCACCGGCACATCCGGATCCAGGATTCTATCTCCCTTTGTATCCTTTTCTGCAGGTACCAGTTCCCCAGGAAGATCACTGATACAGTAAGTCACATTTTCCTGCACACCATTTTCTCCTTCGTGGGGTATGATCGCAGCAAAGCGAAAATGAATATAAAGGACTGCCCCTTTGTCTACTGTTCCATCCCCTGCATAATAGGAATCCTGTTCCTCCAAAGGATCATTGGTTGTGACTCCCCTTCTTTTTCTGTCATAAATGGTTGTGTACATACTGGGATTTCCATTTTCATCTGTTTCCAGTATGTCCAATAAAGAAGCCTGTGCTTCCGGTAATGTAAGTCCCGACTCTTCCTCAGGCTCCTGTGGATCTTCGGTAATGTCTTCAGGCTCTTCCCCAAGTTCATCCGCACTGTCCAGACTATCATCCTGCTGTACCTGATTCGCTTCTGGCTGTGCCTGGTTCTCTCCTGCATTATCCGGATCCTATGCTGGATTTTCCCCAAAATCCTCCATGCTGCCCGGATCTTCCTCAGATTCCTGTTGCTGTTGTTCTGAATCTTCTTCAGACTCCTGTTGTTCCTGTTCTGGCTCTTCCACTTCCAGAACTTCTTCAGCTGACGGTTCCTCCGCCAGCGCCTGCTCCTGCACTACAAGCTCCTCATTTGCAAAAGCAGAAGACTGTACCAGTCCTGCTGCCATCACAAAGCTCATAAGTGCGGCAAGCACCCTCTTTTTCTTCAATTGTGTCCACCCTCTCCTCTCACGGATTTTTCTCGTAAAAGCCCATACAATAATCTACTTCCCCATTGTAAATTTTTGCCGGAATCTCTTACGGATGCCAAGGAACTGTATGGTCTATATTTACATTTTCAATACATGTTCCTTACAATATTAAATACTACTCCTAATATTCTGTTTTTACAAGGATTTAGTATCATTTTGAGAAAAAAGTCATACCTATTTGCCGAAAAATAAAAAACCTGAAAACCAACTGCACTGCCATATCCGACATATGCCCGTTGTTTCCAGGTTCTCTTTATTTATCCTTTTTATATTGCTCCCAAAATCCTTCTGGCATTATCGATCCGTTCCTGTGTGGGAGGCTTGACTCCCTCCAGGGGATAGGGAATACCCAGCTTTTCCCACTTGAAAGTACCTAATGTATGGTATGGAAGAACCTCTACACGCTGCACATTTTTCAGTGTATGGATAAAGTCTGCAAGCCGGTAAAGATATTCATCCTTATCACTTCCTCCAGGTACAAGCACATGGCGGATCCATACAGGCTTTTCCATATCAGAAAGCTCCCTGGCCATAGCCAGGATATTTTTCCCTGTCTGTCCGGTAAGCTTCCTGTGCTCCTGCTCATCGATCTGCTTGATATCCAGAAGTACAAGATCTGTATATTTCATCAGTTCCAGCCAATGTGAGTGCCAGGGTTCCTTTTCCGTATATGGATTCCCGCTGGTATCCAGGGTAGTATGAACCCCTGCTTCCTTCGCTTTTTTGAAAAGTTCTGTAAGAAACTCCATCTGCAAAAGGGGCTCTCCGCCGCTTACCGTAATACCGCCCTTTTCCCCCCAGTAGGATTTATAACGCAGGGCAGTTTTCAGAAGCTGATCTGTTGTATATTCTTTTCCATCCTTCATATTCCAGGTATCCGGATTGTGACAGAACTGGCAGCGCATAGCACAGCCGGAAAGAAAGATCACATACCGGACTCCCGGACCATCTACAGAGCCGAAGCTTTCCAGAGAATGAACATAGCCTTTTAACATTTGATTATCCTTTACTTAACAGTATCCCGGGCAACAAAACATTGCCCGGGATCTAAATTACATGGTTTCTTAAAATTATATAGCTTCACAATTACATAAGTTTGTAATGATATAGCTTACAGCTTACATAACCTCATGGCAGGTTCTGGCAATTACATCCAGCTGCTGCTCTCTTGTCAGATCAATGAACTTCACTGCATAACCGGAAACACGGATAGTAAAGTTTGCATACTCCTCTTTTTCCGGATGCTCCATAGCATCGATCAGTTTCTCTTTACCAAATACATTTACGTTCAGATGATGTGCACCCTGATCAAAGTATCCGTCCAGAACATGAACCAGATTATCTGTACGCTCACTGTCAGTATGTCCAAGTGCGTCCGGATTAATCGTCTGTGTATTGGAAATTCCATCCAGTGCATCCTCATACTCCAGCTTTGCAACAGAGTTCAGGGAAGCAAGAAGTCCGTTCTGCTCTGCACCATATGATGGGTTTGCTCCAGGTGCCAGCGGCTCTCCTGCCTTTCTTCCATCCGGAAGAGAACCGGTAGCCTTACCATAAACCACGTTGGAGGTAATGGTAAGAATGGAAGTAGTTGGCTTTGAATCACGATAGGTATGAATGTGTTTCAGCTTATCCATAAATGTGGAAAGTAGGTTTCTTGCGATCTCATCAGCACGGTCATCATCATTTCCGTAGCGTGGGAAGTCTCCCTCTACCTGGAAGTCAGTAGTGATACCGTCCTCATCACGGATTGCTTTTACCTTTGCGTATTTGATAGCTGACAGGGAATCAACCACATGGGAGAATCCTGCAATACCAGTTGCAAAAGAACGGTCAACCTTTGTATCAATCAGAGCCATCTCTGCAGCTTCATAGTAATATTTATCATGCATGTAGTGAATCATATTCAGGGTTCCTACATACAGATGTGCCAGCCAATCCATCATCTGGTCATATTTCTTGATAACTTCATCATAATCCAGATATTCAGAAGTGATCGGCTTATATTCCGGTCCTACCTGCATTTTTGTTTTCTCATCCACACCGCCGTTGATGGCATACAGGAGACATTTTGCAAGGTTTGCACGAGCTCCGAAGAACTGCATTTCCTTACCTGTCTCTGTTGCAGATACACAGCAGCAGATGGAATAATCATCGCCCCATACAGGACGCATTACATCATCATTCTCGTACTGGATGGAACTTGTTGTAACAGAAATATTTGCAGCATATTTCTTAAAGTTCTCAGGCAGCTTGGAGGAATAAAGAACAGTCAGGTTCGGCTCCGGAGCCGGTCCCATATCCTCAAGTGTATGCAGGAAACGGTAATCATTCTTTGTTACCATATGACGTCCGTCTACTCCCATACCTGCCACTTCCAGAGTTGCCCATACAGGATCTCCTGAAAACAGCTGATTGTAGGATTCGATTCTTGCAAATTTCACCATACGGAATTTCATAACCATATGGTCAACCAGTTCCTGTGCTTCTTTCTCAGTCAGGATGCCTTTCTTAAGGTCTCTTTCAATATAAATATCAAGGAATGTGGAAATACGTCCAACACTCATTGCAGCACCGTTCTGTGTCTTAATAGCTGCCAGATATCCGAAATACAGCCACTGGAAGGCCTCATGTGCATTAGCTGCAGGCTGTGAAATATCATAGCCATAGATCTTTGCCATCTCCTTCATTCCCTTCAGGGCACGGATCTGGTCTGCGATCTCCTCACGAAGCTGGAAATCATAACGGCGCATTCCCTGACGGTCGCTGTCTGCAAAGTCTTTCTCCTTGCCTGCGATCAGGGCATCAATACCATACAGAGCCACACGCCTGTAATCGCCTACAATACGGCCACGGCCGTAAGTATCCGGAAGTCCGGTAAGGATCTTGTTGTGGCGGGCCATCTTCATCTCAGGTGTGTAAATATCAAATACACCCTGATTATGTGTTTTAAACTCATATTTTGTAAACATATCATGGATTTGCGGATCAACCTTGTATCCATACATCTCACAAGCCTTCTCTGCCATCTTGATTCCGCCGTAAGGCATAAATGCACGCTTCAGAGGCTTGTCTGTCTGAAGTCCAACTACCTTCTCAAGATCTTTCAGACTTTCGTCGATGTATCCAGGTCCATATGCAGTAAGTCCTGTAACAACCTTTGTTTCCATGTCAAGCACGCCATTGTTGGCACGCTCTGCTTTCTGCAGTTCCTGCAGTTTTCCCCATAATTTGTCTGTGGCTTCTGTAGGACCTTCCAGGAAGGAATCATCTCCATCATACGGGGTATAATTATGACGGATAAAATCACGAACATTGATTTTTTCTTTCCACCGACTTCCACTGAAACCATCCCACTGTGCAAAATCTTTCATTTTTGTACCTCTTTCTTTCTTATTTTATCCCTCTGTCTTCCGCGTATATGTTCAAATGATTGTTATTCATTGAACACACTCAGAATATATGAATATTCTGTTTCTGTCAATCAATTCTATGCATGCTTTTAATAAAGTACAATCCTGTGTCCTAAATCTGCATAGCTGCATCAAAAGCATCATTAACAGCCATTACCGCATTTCCCGGAGACCTTAAGGCTTCGCCGATCACGATCACCTGTTTTGCAGTCTTTTCAGCAGTGATGTTGTATCATAAAAGTTGACACCCTATTCTCAAGGATTTTGATATATAATCATAATCAATACAAGAACAGGAGAAACAACCTATGGCACAGAATCAAAAATCTTACGACAATGAGTTTAAAGCACAGGCTGTAAAGCTTGCACAGGAAATTGGCGGGCATAAAGCAGCTAACGAATTAGGTATCCCTAAAGGTACTAAAGGTACTATGTACACATGGATCAAAGCATTTAAGGAAGGCCGCCTCAGTGCAAATGAAGCAGTTCACACCCCTAAGAATGCCTTATCCCTTAATGATGAGCTTATCGAACTTAGGAAGCGTGTTAAAGAGCAGGATAAGGAAATACGCCGTTTAAAGGAAGAAAACGAATTTCTTGAGGAAGCAAGTGCTTTTTTCGCAGCCAGCCGTCGGAAGTCAGCAAAAAACAGAGATTAATGTTTATTGCAATTAAAACGGATGACGGCAGGATTAAGGGAAAAATTTCTTTTTATTGTAAAGTGCTTCATGTTTCCAGACAGGCATTTAACAAATACCTAAAAACAAAAGATGCTCCTTGGAAATATCAGGCACTGGCAGATGCAATGATTGATATTTGCAGCGAAGATGAATGCAATGACACATATGGAAGAATACGTATGTATCAAGCATTGCAGCTTAAACAGCCGGGGGGAGTACATATTCCCGGTGAACGAACTGTTTATCGTGTCATGGATGAAATTGGCCTTAATCATAAACCTAAGCGTAAGCCTAACGGTATTACCAAGGCTGATAAAGAAGCCCACAAATCCGACGATTTAATTAAGCGTGATTTCACAGCAAATAAGCCTCTTGAAAAGTGCATTACCGATATGACTGAAATAAAAGCTTCTGATGGAAAACTGTATGTTTCAGCTATCTTTGACTGCTATGATTTAGCAGTATTAGGGCTTGCCATGGACACAAATATGAAAGCAACCCTTTGTGAACAAACTTTAGATAATGCTTGCAGAGCTTACCCTATGCTCCGTGGAGCTATTCTTCACAGCGATAGGGGTACCCAGTATACCAGCGAGCTATATCGTAAAGCAATCAACAAATATGGCATTCTCCAAAGCATGAACAGTGCCGGTGGCAGATGCCATGACAATGCCAGATGTGAAAGCATGTGGGCACGCTTCAAAGAGGAATTACTTTATGGGCGTTATGACACCACCGCAATGACTGTAGCACAGTTAAAAACCCTCATCTGGAGATACTTCATCAGCTATTGGAATAACCGGAGAATCTGCTCTGCTAACGGTGGACTACCTCCGATGGTTAAACGACAGCAATACTATGCTTCACTGCAGGAGGCTGCATAAGGTCGAACATTCTTGAGAATAAAGTGTAAACCAATATTGACAATATCAAGATATAGACATGAAATACTTAACATGCTTTTTGCATTTAAGCTTGCCTGTGGAATGATTTCTGTTGAAGAGGTCGTACCATTTGATTCAAATATGGAAAAAGATGACGACAAGTGGAATGCAGATGTGGACTATATCATTTCATTATCAGAATTGTTCAAAAGACGAATTATGTGATATCTATGTGCAAAAAAATGTACATATGTATATGCAATAATACAGGTACAGATTATAATGGAGGTGCGAAGTGATATTTGGAGTGGATTTTGATGGAACACTGAGCTTTGGTCAATGGCCAGGATGTGGACCGGCTAATGAAGGATTGATTAAATTTCTTATCAAAAGAAAAAATATCGGTGACAAGATTATTCTCTGGACCTGCCGGGAAGGAAAGGAATTAGAGGCGGCTATTAATTGGTGCCGATCGCAAGGACTTCGATTTGATGCTGTTAATGACAACATTCCAGAAGTTGTCGAAAAATATGGCGTTAATAGCAGAAAGATCAGCTGTGATTTTTATATAGATGATAGGGCTGTTGCAGGTAATGTTTATAAGTTGTTGGAGGGTGTACAGTATGAGTGAAAAATTAAAGCAGGCTGTGTTAAAGAAGGAGCGAGAAATACTCAAGGAGTTGGGCTGTGAATTATCAGCCGTAAATTCAGATAAAGAGTATCCGGACTCGTATTACAAAGGGTTCGAATACAATTTGTTTGAAAAAATGGGAAGTGACCATAAGATACAATACGGGGAAGGCTCGGGCGGAGAATTGGAAGCAAAGCATGGAAAGAGATATTCGCCGGCAAAGATGGCATCAATCCGTTCGTCTTCTGCTATGACTTTTAATCTTCTAGGCAATAATCAGGTCTACATAAATGTAGACAATGGCTTGGGACATAGTGCCGGTAAATATCATGTTGTTTACGAAAAACAGATAACAACTATTGAATCTTCAGGGCGACAGGCACCTGCTAATCTGGATGCCTTTCTGGTATCAGAAGATGGAACGGAATTGATATTCTGCGAAATGAAAATGATGGAATGGTTTGACAAGAATAAATCTGATCTTAAAGAAGCCTATACAGATCGTTCCAATTATCCTCATAAAAATTTATACGAACAGTTTATGAAAGCAAGGGAAGTAATTCAGGCTCTTTATAAGCACGGAGATTTCACTCATTATGATGTATGGCAAATGTTTAAACATACGCTTGCGGTACATAATTATGTGGCAGATCATGCCTGGGACAATATTAGAAAGGTTACACTTGTAAATGTTGTATTTGAGCCAACGGCAGAGGCGATAGATGAAGTGGTAAGAAATGAATATGTAGAACAGTTGGCGATGGAGCACAAAGGATTTGAGCAATTTAGATTTGCATTATACGAAGCAGGGCTGATTGAAGTCGCTGGAAAGAATTTTGATGTTAAGTATCTTTCTTCGAGAGAGTTTATGGACTGCTTTGATATTACAGATGAAAGACGAAGATATTTAAAGAGATATACTTTTGAGGAATAGATTATGTACGCAACAGCAAACAAGAAAATGCTTAATATGCTGATACTTCAGATTCTGGAAGAGCATTCCGATGCAAATAATAAATTGACACAACAGGATATAATACGCTTTTTACGATTGAATTATGGAATGGAGTGTGATCGAAGATCTGTTAAAAACAATGTTCTGTATCTAAAGGAATTGGGTTATGACATTTCTATGGAAGATGGTTATTACCTTGCCACACGTCGATTTGAAGATGCCGAACTTCGAATGTTGATTGACAGCGTTTTGTTTTCAAAGAATCTGACGCAACGGCAGGCAAAGACATTGATTGAAAAGTTATGCGCAATGGGTAATCGACATTTTGTCGCAAAGGTAAAACACATATCCAATCTGCCGGATCTGGCACACGCTGACAACAAGCAGCTGATGTATGTTCTCGACACAATAAATGATGCTATTGCTGAGAAGAAAAAAATTAGACAATATGTAATGACCTCCACTTTGTAAAAACGTGGATTTACCTGTTATAATGGTAATTGTCAAGAAAACCAATATCAGGGATTACCGCATAC
>ONBN01000002.1 GCA_900316115.1 uncultured Eubacteriales bacterium | reverse complement strand
TTTTCAGGGATGACACCTAGATCTGTAAGAACAACAGTTTTTTACCTGTACATTTCCGATCTGATTGTTAAGGACGAGTACTCATGAATAATTCAGGTTATATATTAATATTTGGAAAACTTGGATTTTCCTCAATGGGAATAAAAGGGGCCGCAATTGCAACTCTCGTTTCCCAATTGTTCAATTTGGTATTTATTGTTATAGGATTTGTTGTTTGTGTGAAAAAAGATGGAGATAAACCGGTACTGTCATTTCGTTTTGAAAAGATCAGCTTTGGCAATTATTTTATAATGATCATGCCTATTCTGGTCAGTGAATTTTTATGGAGTCTTGGACAGAATGTGGAATCAGCAGTATATGGCCATCTTGGTACATCGAATCTGGCTGCCTATACACTTACATGTCCAATACAAGGGCTGATCGTGGGAGCGTTAAGTGGTTTATCTGCAGCGGCTGGTGTGATGGTTGGCAAGAGGCTTGGTAAGAAAGAATACGATGACGCATATAAAGAATCTAAGAAAATTATGTGTGCCGGTTTAATCGGTGCAGTTTTGGTATCGGCAATGCTTATTTTTATAGCAGAGCCATATATCAGATTGTATCATGTGGATTTTAATGTAAAAGCACTTGGAAAGATTCTGCTGGTTGTATTTGCCCTGTATGCTCCGATCAAGGTTGAAAATATGATTCTTGGCGGTGGTATTATACGAAGTGGAGGCAATACCAGGATCATAATGCTTATTGATATCGTTGGAACATGGTGTATTGGAATTCCTTTATGCCTGCTTGCTGCATACGTATTCCAGTGGGGGATTGTAGGTGTATACACGTTACTTACTACAGAAGAGATATTCAGGCTGGTGGTATCGCTTATTGTTTTTAAAAGACGCAAGTGGATGATAAGTTTATCATAGTGTGAGGTGGTATGACTTAATTTTTGACAAAAAAGCCGATGAAAAGAAATAACAAGAAAATGCTTGATTTTTGCACCTTTCTGGTGTATAGTGATAAAGACTTCAGGAGCTGGAGATGCTCTGACTCCTGAAAACAATTTTATAGATCAAATGCACAGATGAGGAATAGTACATAAGGAACCGAAGCACAGAGAGCTGCTGGCTGGTGGAAAGCAGTGGAAGGAAATTATGGAACTCGCCCCGGAGCAGCTGATCCCAAATCTTTGTATCCAGTATATAGACAGGGTGTTATGGAGAGTAGGAGCAGACGGTGTCCACCGTTACATGGAATGGGTATAAGGATGAGTTTTCATTCCGTATCCAGTGAGTGTATGAATTTTATTCATGAAATAAGAGTGGTACCGCGTAGATGATCAGATCTTTCGTCTCTTGCAGCAATGCAGAAGATGGAAGTTTTTTTTTGCTGTTCAATCAATTGATAAAGAGAAAAGAAATGGAGGAAATAGTAAGATGATGAACCCAGGTAAATATCAGAGACAGTATTATATGCCACCGGAAGTGTGTCTGGACTGGACAAAAAAGGAGTATGTAGACAAGGCACCTGCATGGTGTTCCGTAGACCTTCGTGATGGAAACCAGGCACTGGTGATCCCTATGAGCCTTGAGCAGAAAGTAGAGTTTTTCAAACTGCTTGTACAGATCGGTTTTAAAGAGATCGAAGTAGGATTTCCGGCAGCATCTGAGACAGAGTATACGTTCCTGCGTACACTGATCGATCAGAACCTGATCCCTGAAGATGTAACCATTCAGGTACTGACACAGGCAAGAGAGCATATTATCCGCAAGACCTTTGAAGCAGTCAAAGGCGCACCAAAAGCCATTGTACATGTTTATAATTCCACATCTGTTGCACAAAGAGAGCAGGTATTTAAAAAGTCAAAAGAAGAGATCCTGAAGATTGCTGTAGATGGTGCAAAACTGTTAAAAGAATTGGCAGATGAAACAGAAGGCAATTTCCAGTTTGAGTACAGCCCGGAAAGCTTTACAGGTACAGAGCCGGAATATGCTCTTGAGGTCTGCAATGCAGTTCTGGATGTATGGCAGCCTACACCGGAAAATAAATGTATTATCAATCTGCCTGTAACTGTAGAACTGGCAATGCCTCATGTATATGCAAGCCAGGTAGAGTATATGTGCAAGCATATGAAATACAGAGACAACGTGATCGTGTCCCTTCATCCTCACAATGACAGAGGATGCGGTGTGGCAGATACTGAGATGGGTATTCTTGCAGGCGCAGACAGGATCGAGGGTACTTTGTTTGGAAATGGAGAGCGTACAGGTAATGTGGACATTGTTACACTGGCTATGAACATGTATTCCCAGGGCGTAGATCCAAAGCTTGATTTCTCTGATATGCCTCATGTATGCGAGGTTTATGAGGAGTGTACAGGAATGCACATCAATGAGAGAAGCCCATACAGCGGAGCACTTGTATTTGCTGCATTCTCCGGATCTCATCAGGATGCTATTGCAAAAGGAATGCACTGGATCGAGGAAAAGGATCCTAACCACTGGACAGTTCCTTATCTGCCGATCGATCCTACAGATGTGGGACGTAACTATGATGCAGACGTGATCCGTATTAACAGCCAGTCCGGAAAGGGTGGAGTAGGTTATATCCTGGAGACAAAATATGGTCTGAATCTTCCTGCAAAAATGCGTGAGGCTATGGGCTATACAGCCAAAGCAGTATCCGATCATCTGCACAAAGAGCTTCATCCGGATGAAATCTTCGGACTGTTTAAGAGAACATTTGAAAATGTGGTTGAGCCGTACAGCATTAACGAGGTTCATTTCCAGCAGACAGACAACGGAATTTCTACTAAGGTTACATCAACCTTCAAAGGAAAGACCATTACAACAGAGGCAATTGGAAACGGACGTCTGGATGCAGTCAGCAATGCATTAAAGAAAGCATATGAGCTGAAATATTCTCTGGAAGTATATCAGGAGCATGCCCTGGAAAGAAGCTCAAGCTCCAAGGCTATCGCTTATGTTGGAATCAAGAAACCGGATGGTTCCATGGCATGGGGCGCTGGAGTGGATCCGGATATTATCCGTGCATCCATTGATGCTCTTGTTACAGCAATCAATAACCGCTGATCTATAGATCGCATAAACAAAAGAACACCGTTCAGGGGATTTTTATGTTACTGTAAACGGAGTGAACAATAACATTTTTACTTGACAATGCGGTGTCATATGATAGACTAAAATCTAGTTTTGTTAGTTAATTTATTAGTTTAAATGATTCAGGAGGAATGAATTATGGCTGCACCTTATAACCACAGGGCGATTGAAGCGAAGTGGCGCACCAAATGGGAAGAAAAGCCTATTAATGTGAACGATGGCAAAAAGCCCAAATATTATTGTCTGGATATGTTTCCATATCCGTCCGGAAACGGTCTTCATGTAGGCCACTGGAGAGGATATGTTATTTCTGATGTATGGAGCCGTTACAAAATGCTCCAGGGATATTACCTGATCCATCCAATGGGATGGGATGCATTTGGTCTTCCGGCTGAGAACTACGCTATTAAGATGGGAGTTCATCCGGCTATTTCTACAGCATCCAATGTTAAGAACATTAAGCGTCAGATCAATGATATCGCAGCAATTTATGACTGGGATATGGAAGTAAATACCACAGATCCTAATTTCTACAAATGGACTCAGTGGATCTTTGTACAGATGTTTAAGAAAGGCCTTGCTTATGAGAAGGAATTCCCTATCAACTGGTGTCCTTCCTGTAAGACAGGACTTGCAAACGAAGAGGTAGTAAACGGCTGCTGTGAAAGATGTGGTTCTCCTGTTACCAAGAAGAATCTTCGTCAGTGGATGCTTCGCATCACCAAATATGCAGACCGTCTGTTAAATGACCTGGACAAGCTTGACTGGCCGGAAAAGGTTAAAAAGATGCAGACTGACTGGATCGGCAAATCCTACGGTGCAGAGGTAGACTTCCCTATTGATGGAAGAGATGAGAAGATCACTGTTTATACTACAAGACCGGATACTCTTCATGGCGCTACCTTTATGGTTCTTGCACCTGAGCATGCTCTTGCCAAATCCCTTGCAACAGATGAGACAAGAGAAGCGGTAGAGAAGTATATCTTTGATTCCTCCATGAGATCCAATGTTGACCGTATGCAGGACAAAGAAAAGACAGGTGTATTTACAGGAAGCTATGCTATCAATCCGTTAAATGGCAAGAAGGTACCGATCTGGCTGTCTGACTATGTACTTGCTGATTATGGTACAGGTGCGATCATGTGTGTACCTGCCCATGATGACCGTGACTTTGAATTTGCCAAGAAATTTGGCCTGCCTATCATTCAGGTTATTGCAAAAGATGGCAAAGAGATCGAGAATATGACAGAAGCCTACACAGATGCTGTAGGTACAATGATCAATTCCGGTGACTGGAACGGTATGGAGTCTTCTGTACTGAAAAAAGAAGCTCCGGAAATGATCGAGAAGAAAGGCTTTGGCCGTAAGACGGTGAATTATAAGCTGCGTGACTGGGTATTCTCCCGTCAGCGTTATTGGGGCGAGCCGATTCCTATCGTTCACTGCCCGAAGTGCGGAGCAGTGCCGGTTCCGGAGGATCAGCTGCCACTGCGTCTGCCGGAGGTAGAAAGCTATCAGCCTACAGGTACAGGTGAGTCTCCTCTGGCTGCTATTGATGAGTGGGTAAACACTACCTGCCCATGCTGTGGCGCCCCTGCAAAGAGAGAGACAAATACCATGCCTCAGTGGGCAGGTTCTTCCTGGTATTTCCTGCGTTATGTAGATAATAAGAATGACAAAGAACTGGTATCCAAAGAAAAAGCAGACAAATATCTGCCTGTAGATATGTATATCGGTGGTGTAGAGCATGCAGTTCTTCACCTGCTGTATTCCAGATTCTATACCAAGTTCCTGTATGATATTGGGGCAATTGATTTTGATGAGCCGTTTAAGAAGCTGTTCAACCAGGGTATGATCACTGGTAAGAATGGTATCAAGATGAGTAAGTCAAAAGGCAATGTTGTATCACCGGATGATCTTGTAAGAGATTATGGCTGTGATTCCCTGAGAATGTATGAGCTGTTCGTAGGACCGCCGGAACTGGATGCAGAGTGGGATGACAGAGGTATTGACGGTGTATCCAAGTTCCTGAAGAGATTCTGGAATCTTGCCCTTGAAAGCATTGAGAAGGATGTTCCTGCAACTAAAGAGATGATAAAGGTACGCCATAAACTGGTTTATGATATCACTCAGCGTCTGGAAAGCTTCAGCCTGAACACCGTTGTATCCAAGTTCATGGAGTACAACAATAAGCTGATCGAGCTGTCCAAGAAGACAGATGGTGCAGTGGACAAAGAGACTATCGAGACAATGACCATCCTTCTGGCTCCTTTTGTACCACATGTGGCAGAGGAGATCTGGGAGAAGCTTGGCCATGAGGATTCTGTTTTCCATGCACAGTGGCCAGAGCATGATGAGGAAGCAATGAAGGATGACGAGGTAGAGGTTCCGGTTCAGATCAACGGAAAGACTCGTGTTGTTATCAGCATTTCCGCAGAAAGCTCCAAGGAAGATGCACTGGCAAAGGGCCGTGAAGCACTGGAAGGCAAGCTGACTGGCAATGTGATCAAGGAGATTTATGTTCCTAAGAAGATCATCAATTTTGTAATGAAATAAAAAGTAAAATGAAAAAAATACTTGCATTTTAGAAAAAAGGGTTGTATAATACACCAAAAGGCAAAGGTGCCGGAGAGAAATCTCCTGCGCCTTTTTTCGTACTTATACGAGCAGACAGGATATTATCCAAATATGAAAATATTGCCTGCCAAACAAATTTTATATCAGGCTAAATAAAATTTTACTTGATTAAAGTGAAAAAGCGTGATATAATTTCAAAAACTGTACGAGATGTAAAGACAAACGTCTTTGCTATAGAGACAAAAGGAGGAGAAAGGATTATGAAGAAAAAAATAGTATCCGTAATGATGACAGCAGCCATGGCTGCAGCAACTGTATTTAGTGCAGCTGTACCTGCATTTGCAGCAGATACAGTAAAGATTGGTGTTTATGAGCCGGCATCCGGAGATAACGGAGCAGGTGGTAAGCAGGAGACACTTGGTATCCAGTATGCCAACAGTGAGACACCTACTGTTGAGATTGACGGAACAGAATATAACGTAGAACTTGACATTGTTGATAATGAATCCTCTACTGATAAGGGACCATCTGCAGCATCTACTCTGGTAAGTGACGGAGTATCCATCGTTCTTGGATCTTATGGTTCAGGTGTATCCATTGCAGCATCTGATATTTTCAAAGATGGCGGTGTTCCTGCATTGGGAGTTACCTGCACCAATCCACAGGTAACTCAGGGAAATACTCATTATTTCCGTATCTGTTTCCTGGATCCATTCCAGGGCACAGTACTTGCCAACTTTGCAAAAGACAAATTTGAGGCAAAGAAAGCATATGTTCTTACAAAGTTGGGAGATGATTATTCCGCAGGACTTGGACATTACTTTACAAAAGCTTTTGAAGATCTTGGCGGTGAAGTAGTTGAGGAAACCTTCCCAGATGGAAACAGTGATTTCACATCTTATATCACATCTGCTAAGAATGCAGGCGCAGACGTATTCTTTGCACCTACCTCTACAGAGGCAGCAGCACTGATCATTGAGCAGGCAGCAGCACAGGGACTGGATCTTCCACTTCTTGCCGGCGATACATGGGATTCTAATGTTATCCTGAAGGCTGCAGAAGGCAAGGATGTGCAGGTATATGTAACAACCTTCTATCAGGAGGGCGGTAACGAAGATTTTGATAATGGCATGAAAGAATTTATCAATTCTGATTCCAAGAACCTGGCAAACAACGGTGGTGATGATACGATCGCAGCTGTATCTGCAATGGGTTATGATGCATATTATGTAGCGCTTGAAGCACTGAAGGCTGCAGGTTCCACTGATCCGGCCAAAGTAAACGAGGCACTGTGGGATGTGACTTATGAAGGTGTATGTGGAAAGGTTCAGTTTGATTCTGAAAATGGAGATGCACAGAGAGATACCGCATATGTAAAAACTGCCAACACAGAGACTGGAGCATGGGACTTTGTTGGTGAGCAGGGTGTAGAATAATAACTTCAGGACTTGATGAATTTGATAGCACAGGAGGCGGGGTACAAGTTCCCGCCTTTCCTGTGTTAAATGGAAAAATACTGTAACGAAAAAGGAGGATTCCTCTATGGAATGGTTCAATCAGAATCTGCCATATTTTCTGGCAGGTATTTCTGTAGGCGGACAGTATGCCCTGATCGCCATTGGATATACAATGGTTTATGGTATTCTGCGTCTGATCAACTTTGCACATGGTGATATTTTTATGGTAGCAGGTCTGATCATGGTTTACTTATCAGCTTCACTGCCTATTTACATATCATTCCCCATTATGATCGTAGCTACTGTTATTATTGGTTTTCTTATTGAACGTGTTGCTTACAAGCCTCTTCGTCAGGCTCCCAGGATGTCGATCATGATTTCTGCTATCGGAGTTTCTTATCTTCTCCAGAACCTGGCCCTTTATATTACAGGAGGCCTGGCACAGCAGTATCCGGCAATTCCATGGATCAGTGATACCATTGAGATTTTCGGATCGGTTACAAAAAGAGTAACTGTGATCACACCGATCCTTACCATTGTTCTTGTTTTTGCACTGGTTTTTCTGATCAAGAAAACAAAGATCGGTATGGCAATGCGTGCAGCATCCAAGGATTTTGAAACATCCCAGCTTATGGGTATTAAGATCAACTCCGTGATCAGCATGACTTTTATTATTGGATCATTTCTTGCGGCGGTTGCCAGTCTTCTGTATTTTTCCAATTATACAGGAGTTGTTCCCACATCTGGCGCTATGCCTGGACTGAAGGCCTTTGTTGCCGCTGTATTTGGCGGAATCGGCTCTATCCCTGGAGCCGTGATCGGAGCTTTTATCATTGGTATCTGCGAGAATATCATTAAAGGAATGGGTATGACCACCTTTTCAGATGCATTTACCTTTGCGTTGCTGATCGTTATTCTGATTGCCAAGCCAACAGGTCTGTTTGGTGAGAAAGTCACAGATAAAGTCTGAAAAGGAGGGGATATTATGACAAAGAAAAAAGAAACGATCATAAATGTTGCCCTGATTGCAGGACTTCTTGTGATTTTATACATTATGGAACAGCTGATGAATCCTACAGATATGATTTTTACAGTCCTGAAAAAAGGTGCTATTTACGCACTGGTAGCTGTATCCATGAACCTGTTAAACGGTTTTACAGGTCTGTTTTCCCTTGGGCAGGCAGGCTTTATGCTTCTGGGTGCATATACATACGGGATCCTTACCATTCCGGCAGAACAAAGAGAAAGCGTTTACCAGTATTTTGACGGCGGCATCGTACAGTTTGCAGTTCCTGTGGCTGTAGGTATCCTGGCTGCCGGTGTGGTTGCTGCTATTTTTGCATACCTGATCGGTCTTCCTGTACTTCGGTTGAAAAGTGATTATCTGGCAATTGCCACACTTGGTTTTGCCGAGATCATCCGTGCAGTGTTCCAGTGGGATAAGCTGGGACCACTTACCAATGGTTCCAACCTTTTGAGAAGCTATCCTACGTTCAAAAGTGTATTGTTCCCGTTTATTGTATCAGGGATCTGTATTGCTGTGATCGTGATGCTGATCAATTCTACTTACGGAAGAGCATTTAAGGCCATTCGTGATGATGAGATAGCAGCAGAGGCTATGGGGATCAATCTGGCCCATCATAAAAGGATCGCTTTTACAGTCAGTTCCTTTTTTGCAGGGATCTCAGGCGCCCTTCTTGCAATGTACCAGACAACCATCCAGGCTTCCATGTTCAAGTCTGCAATGACTTATGAGATCCTGCTGATCGTTGTAATCGGAGGTATTGGCTCTGTGACAGGAAGCTGCATCAGTTCCTTCCTGTTTATTACCTGTTCTGAGTGGATCCTTAGATTCCTGGATAATGATACTTATATTGGGAATTTCCATGTACCCCTTCTTCGGTCTGGTTTCCGAAAGGTTGTATTTTCTGTTATCATTATGATCATTGTACTTTTCTTCCGACAGGGAATCATGGGAACAAAAGAGTTTTCAGTGGCAGGGATCCGGAACTTTTTTGTGCGAAAATCCAATAAGGAAAAAGGGAGGAAACTCCAATGAGTGAACATGTGCTGAAAGTAGAAAATGCAACGATGCAGTTTGGTGGTGTGGTTGCAGTTGATAATATGAATATTGTAGTAGATAAAGGTGAGATCGTTTCCCTGATCGGTCCTAATGGTGCCGGGAAAACAACGGCTTTTAATGTGATCACCGGTGTTTATGCACCAACCAACGGGGCTGTATATTTTAATGGGAAGAAGATCATTGAAAATCATCCACAGGGTAAAATGAAGAAATTATACCAGGGGCAGAATGCAGGCAAATATACCCATGTGCTTGCACCTACCCCGGATAAGATCACACAGCTTGGAATCGCAAGGACTTTCCAGAACATCCGCCTTTTTAAAAGCCAGACCGTATTTGAGAACATTCTCATTGCAAAACATTTGAGAAGAACCAGTAATCTTTTTACTGCCACTTTCCACCTGAACGGAAAAGAAGAGCAAAAGATGCGGGAGGATGCAGCCCATCTGCTGGAAATCGTAGGCTTAAAAGATGAGAGGAATGAGATGGCTACCTCTCTTCCCTATGGAAAACAGAGAAGACTGGAAATTGCCAGGGCGCTGGCTACCAATCCAAGCCTGCTTCTTCTGGATGAGCCTGCAGCAGGTATGAACCCGCAGGAAACCGATGAACTGACGGCGTTTATCGGAGAAATCCGTGATAATTTCGGACTTACCATTTTTATGATCGAGCATCACATGGATTTGGTTATGGAGATTTCCGACAGAATTTATGTGCTCGACTTTGGAAAGCCTATTGCTGAAGGCGTTCCGGAAGAGATTCAGAATAATCAGCGGGTAATTGATGCTTACCTGGGAGGTGCAGCAGATGAGTAATGTACTGGAAGTAAAAGGACTGTGTGTTTCCTATGGAGGCATTCAGGCAGTAAAAGATATCAGCTTTGTAGTTCCGAAAGGTGAAGTAGTTACACTGATCGGAGCTAACGGCGCAGGGAAAAGTTCGTATTCTTCTTAACGGAAAGGAAATCGCCGGAAAAACACCGGAAAGTATTGTATCCCAGGGGATTACCCTTGTTCCGGAAGGCAGAAGGGTTTTTGCTGACTTGACGGTGCTTGAGAATCTGAAGGTTGGAGCTTACCTTAGAAAGGATAGCCTGGATGAAGACATCCGCTGGTGTTATGACCTGTTCCCAAGACTGAAAGAAAGAAGCTGGCAGCTGGCAGGTACCCTTTCAGGAGGAGAGCAGCAGATGCTTGCTATTGCAAGGGCACTGATGAGCCGTCCAGATGTGATCATGATGGATGAGCCGTCCCTTGGACTGGCACCTATCGTTGTACGTGGAGTATTTGATATTATCCGTGAGATCAACCGCCAGGGAAAAACCATTCTTCTTGTAGAGCAGAATGCAAATATGGCGTTAAATGTTGCTCATCACGGATATGTTATGGAGACCGGAAGGATCACCCTTTCCGGCACAGGTAAGGAACTGGCTGAGAATGAATCTGTAAAGGCTGCATATCTTGGAAAAGCAAGAAATAAAAAATAGATCACAGGATCTTTGTGGTCCACTTGCTGCAGTCCCATACCTGGGAAACAACATCACGGTAGAATTCCGGCTCATGACAGATGAGCAGGATACTTCCCCTGTATTCAAGGAGGCTCTGTTTCAGGGCCTCTTTTGCGTCTACATCCAGATGGTTGGTAGGCTCGTCGAGAAGCAGCACATTTGTTTCTTTATTTACAAGCTTGCACAGGCGCACCTTTGCCTGTTCACCGCCGCTAAGTACACGTACCTGGCTTTCAATATGTTTGGTGGTAAGTCCGCATTTTGCCAGGGCAGACCGAACTTCATACTGGGTATAGGATGGGAATTCTGCCCAGATCTCGTCAATACAGGTGGTTTTATTATCCCCGTTTACCTCCTGCTCAAAGTATCCGATCTGCAGGTTATCCCCTAATTCACGGGAGCCGGAAAGTGCTGGGATCAGGCCAAGGATGCTTTTTAAAAGTGTGGTTTTACCGATCCCGTTAGCACCGGTAAGTGCAATTTTCTGGCCACGTTCCATGGAAAGGGTAAGAGGTTTGGAAAGAGGCTCGTCATATCCGATGACAAGGTCTTTTGTCTCGAAAATATATTTGCCTGGAGTGCGTCCTGCCTTAAAGTGGAATTCTGGCTTTGGTTTTTCAGCAGCAAGCTCGATAATGTCCATTTTATCCAGCTTTTTTTGTCTGGACATGGCCATATTTCTGGTAGCAACTCTTGCCTTATTCCTGGCAACAAAATCCTTCAATTCGCTGATTTCCTGCTGCTGTTTCCGGTAAGCAGCCTCCAGCTGGGCTTTCTTTACTTCATATACTTCCTGAAAATGGGTGTAATCTCCAACATAACGGTTCAGTTCCTGATTTTCCATGTGATAAACCAGGTTGATCACATCATTCAGGAATGGAATATCGTGGGAGATCAGGATAAAAGCATTCTCATAGTCCTGAAGATAACGCTTCAGCCAGGCAATGTGTTCTTCATCCAGATAGTTGGTGGGCTCGTCAAGAAGCAGAATATCCGGTTTTTCCAGAAGAAGTTTGGCGAGAAGCACCTTTGTACGCTGACCGCCGCTAAGATCTGTTACATCCCGGTCAAGGCCAAGATCCAGAAGACCAAGCGCCCGGGCAACTTCCTCAACCTTGGCATCTATGACATAAAAATCATGAAGGGTCAGGGTATCCTGGATGGTGCCAAGTTCCTCCATCAGGTTGTCCATCTCTTCAGGAGATGTTTCTCCAAGCTGTTCACAGATGCTGTTCATCCGTTCTTCCATCTGGAAAAGCCAGGAGAATGCAGATTTTAATACGTCCTCAATGGTCATTCCCTGGGAAAGCACAGAGTGCTGGTCAAGATAACCGATCCGTACATTTTTTGCCCATTCGATCTTGCCTTCATCAGGCATCAGTTTTCCTGTAACAATGTTAAAGAAAGTAGATTTGCCTTCGCCGTTAGCGCCTACAAGGCCGATGTGTTCTCCCTTTAAAAGACGGAAGGACACATCCTGAAAGATGGCTCTGTCGCCAAAGCCATGGGTCAGATGTTCTACGTTTAATATGCTCATAAAATGAAACTCCTTTGTGATTGTATCAATGTATCTGCCAAAAAGGCATTATGCTTCGGAAAGAGAAGAAATATCCGGAACTGCCATCAGCGAATAGTTGGTATAATATACCACAAATCCCGGTTTTGCACCAGCCGGTTTTTTTACGTTTTTCTTCTGGAGATAATCAATCTCTACCTTGGGGGCAGTGCGGCCCTGGGAATAATATGCTGCCAGACTGCCTGCTTCTTCAAAGGTACGATCCGGAAGAGTGCCGTCCTTTGTCTTTACCACTACATGGGAACCAGGCATTTTCTTTGCATGGAACCACCAGTCGTTTCCTGTGGCAAACTTAAAGGTAAGCTCATCGTTCTGATAATTGTTTTTTCCTACATAGATATCATATCCGTCGCTGGATATGTAATGGAAAGGCTTGGATTTTGTCTGCATTTTAGCACCTTTTTTGGAGACGTAATGCTTCTTGATGTAGCCATATTCTGTCAGTTCCTCTTTGATCTGGGAAAGGTCACTTTCCTCACGGGCAATATCCAGCGCATTGGAAATGGACTCTAGATGCTGGATCTCTTCAGAGGTTTCAAGGATCTGTTCCTCAAGCGCCTCCTGGGTACGTTTCAGTTTCTGATACCGGTCAAAGTATTTCTTGGAATTCTCCTGTGGGGTAAGCTGGGGATCCAGGGGAATGGTGATCTCCTCATTGGTGTAATAATTCAAAGCCTTAAAGGATTTTACCCCTGCTTCAAGACCATAACCATAGGTATTGATCAGTTCTCCATATACCTTGTACTTATCCTTTTTTTCTGTATCTTTCATCTGCTTCTGCTGAAGCATCAGTTTCTTGCGGTTACGCTCCAGGGCTGTCTGTACGATCCTGCGAAGATCGGCAGATTTCTGGCGGATCCTTGTGATCAGATCTCTGGATGCATAGTAAGTCTCCAGCATCTGGGATACGCTGTCAAAGGACACGCTGTGGTATTCCGGTCCGTACTGCTGGAAATCCAGTACACCGTATTCCACAGGCTCCTCACCACGGAAAATAATATTAGGGGTAAAATCCCCTTCTTTTACCTGTTCCATGATCCTGGTAAAAGTATGATACAGATGGGTACATGCAGTTTCATTTAAAGACTGCATGGAATCATTTCCATCAATGGATGCACGGAAGCAGATCTCCTGAGCCATAACAGGACTGATCCCTGTAAGGGAAGAATAGATGGCCTTGGCTGCAGGAAGTGGCTTCTGGCAGATCGTGGACATAAATTCTTCTTCCGTGATAGTGAGGGGATTTTGCTTGTCCTGGGTCTGGGGAATAAAATATTCACGGCCTGGGAGAACCTCACGGACAGAACTCATATTGGAAGAAACATGCTTGATGCTGTCCAGGATCATCCCTTTGTCATCGCAGAAGATCAGGTTGCTGTGTTTGCCCATCAGTTCCATGATCAGTACCTTATGGCATACATCTCCCAGTTCGTTCAAGTGCTCCAGGTGGAACTGTACCACACGCTCCATGCCTGGCTGGGTGATGTCTGTGATCCTGGCACTGCCGATATGCTTGCGTAAAAGCATGCAGAAATTAGGGGCAGTCAGGGGACTGATCCGGTTCTTGGATGTAAAGTAAAGCAGAGGCAGGGATGGGGAAGCGGAGAGTAGCAGCCGCTTCTGGCCGTCCTGGCCTCTGGCTGTGATCAGAAGTTCGTCGCTTTCTGGTTGGGCAATTTTGTTGATCCTGCCGCCTTGCAGGCTGGTGTTTAGTTCTTTTACCATTGCAGCAATGGTGATGCCGTCAAATGCCATATGAAAACTCCTTTCAGAGAAAATACAATCTAAATAAAAGTAAGTGCACCTCGCAAATCGAAGATCTACTTTAGTATACACGTAAAAAAAGGGTTTGACTAGGGTTATTGAATGAATTATAATAAATCTATATGTTCGGAGGAAGAAAAGAGAGACAATGATAAAAAGCATGACTGGCTTCGGGCGTGCCGAAGTTATCACGAAAGAAAGAAAAATAACCGTTGAGTTAAAGTCTGTGAACCACAGATATCTTGACCTGAGTATAAAGATGCCCAGAAAGCTGGGCTTTCTGGAGGGTACTGTACGGAATCTTCTGAAGAAATATATTCAGAGGGGCAAGGTAGATGTATTTATTTCCTATGAAGATTATACCTTAAGCCAGGGATCCTTGAAGTATAACCGGGAGCTGGCAGCAGAATATCTTGGCTATCTGAAGGAAATGGCACAGGATTTTGGCCTGGATTATGATATGAAGGTATCCGCACTTTCCCGATATCCGGAGGTGTTCACTATGGAAGAACAGTCACTGGATGAAGAAGAACTTTGGAACTGCCTTGAGCAGCCTTTAAAGGAGGCATGTGAGAAGTTTGTGGCAGCCAGGGAGCGAGAGGGAAAACACCTGAAGAACGATCTGGTCCTGAAATTACAGGGCCTGGATGAGAAAGTTACTATGGTTGAGCAGCGTTCTCCACTAGTAGTAGATGCCTACAGAGAGAAGCTGGAGGCCAAGGTTCATGAGCTTCTGGCAGATACCCAGTTTGATGAGACCAGGATCGCAGCCGAGGTTGTGATGTTTTCCGATAAGATCTGTAATGATGAAGAGACTGTACGGCTTCACAGCCATATTGCCGGTATGCGGAAGATGCTTGAGGAGTCAGAGGGCATTGGACGTAAACTGGATTTCATGGCACAGGAGATGAACCGGGAAGCCAATACCATCCTTTCCAAGTCAAGTGATCTTGTGATTTCAGATATTGCCATTGATCTGAAAACAGAGATTGAGAAGATCCGTGAACAGATTCAGAATATTGAGTAAAGGATCCGGAGATTTATTTTATGGCAAAATTAATTAACATTGGTTTTGGTAATGTGGTAAATTCCCAGAAGATCGTTGCGGTTGTAAGTCCGGATGCGGCGCCTGTAAAGCGGATGGTACAGAGTATCAAGGGTACCCGTTCGCTGATCGATGCCACACAGGGACGAAAGACAAAGGCAGTGATCATCACATCCGATGATTACCTTGTATTGTCTGCATTGCAGCCGGATACCATCGCCAGGAGATTTGCGGAAGTATATGAATATGTAAGCAGGGGAGAGAGCCATGAGTAAAGGGATACTTGTTGTAGTATCTGGATTTTCAGGTGCCGGGAAAGGCACTGTAATGAAACGCCTGATGGAAAAATATGACAATTACGCATTGTCCGTTTCCGTTACCACCAGATCTCCCAGACCGGGAGAAGAAGATGGAAGAGAATATTTCTTCCGTACAAGGGAAGAATTTGAGAAGCTGATCCAGGAGGACGCTCTCATAGAGTACGCCCAGTATGTAAAGAATTATTACGGGACGCCCCGTGCCTATGTGGAAGAACAGCAGAACGCAGGCAAGGATGTGATCCTTGAGATCGAGATACAGGGAGCCCGGAAGATAAAAGCAAAGAATCCGGAAGCATTGCTGATCTTTATCGCACCGCCTTCCATGGAAGAACTGAAAAACCGTCTTGTAGGCAGAGGCACAGAGACACCGGAGGTGATCCAGAGCCGCCTTCACAGGGCAGCAGAAGAGTCCCAGGGAGTAGAGGAATATGATTATCTTCTTTTGAATGATGATCTGGAAACCTGTGTGGACGAATTGCACAGGATCATCCAAAGCGAGCATAGCCGGATCAGCCGGAATCTTGGATTTATCCAGGAACTTCGTAAGGAAGCAACCCAGCTTGGCTGAAAAAGTGTATGTGTGGTAAGATAAGACCAAGGATGCATACACATGAAAGATGTGAAAAGGTTTGAACCTGTCTGGGTTATGTCTGGACAGGAGAATGACTTTACAATATAAAATTATAAAAAAGGAGCAGGATAGATATGATTCATCCATCTTATTCAGAATTAATCGAAGCAATCAATACAAATAACGAAGACGATGACGAGAGCATGGTTCTGAACAGCCGTTATTCCCTGGTACTTGCTACCAGCAAGCGTGCACGCCAGCTGATCGCAGGATCCAAACCCCTTGTAGAAGGTGCAGCAGGCAAGAAACCTCTTGCTATTGCTATTGATGAGCTTTACAAAGGAAAAGTAAAGATCCTTCCAGGCAAGCATGAAGATGAGGAAGAAGCAGCTGCAGCAGAAGAGACAGCAACAGAAACAGCAAAAGAGGAGATCACAGCTTCTACAGAGGAAACTTTGTCAGAAGAGGCATAATTATATGAAATTATTATTTGTTTCCCTGGGATGCGACAAAAATCTGGTTGATTCGGAAGAGATGCTGGGGCTGCTGACCAGAAATGGCCATGAGATCATTGATGATGAGACAAAGGCAGACGCTATTATTGTAAATACCTGTTGTTTTATCGGGGATGCCAAGGAAGAGAGTGTAAATACCATTCTTGAGATGGCAGAGTACAAGAAAGCTGGTTCCTGTAAGGTCCTGATCGTCACCGGATGTATGGCACAGCGCTATAAAGAAGAGATCATTCAGGAGATCCCGGAGGTGGATGCTGTACTTGGCACTACTTCTTATGGAGAGATCCTGGAGGCAATGGAAGCAGCAGAAGCAGGAAAGCATTTCCAGGAATTTAAAGACATTGATTATCTGCCGGAAGATCTGGGCAGGCGGGTGCTTACTACAGGCGGTCATTATGGATATCTGAAGATCGCAGAAGGCTGTGATAAGCACTGTACTTACTGTATTATCCCAAAACTGCGGGGCAAGTACCGCAGTGTTCCTATGGAACGGCTTCTTAAGCAGGCACAGGACATGGCAGAGCAGGGTGTAAAGGAACTGATCCTTGTAGCCCAGGAGACCACAGTATACGGCAAGGATCTTTACGGGAAGAAATCCCTTCATATCCTTTTAAAGGAGCTTTGCAAGATCCAGGGGATCCGGTGGATCCGTATTTTATACTGTTATCCGGAAGAGATTTATGATGAACTGATCCAGGTGATGAAGGAAGAAGAAAAGATCTGTGACTATCTGGATCTGCCGATCCAGCATGCCAGTGATGCAGTTCTGAAAAGAATGGGCCGCAGAACCACAAAAGCAGAACTGGTAGAGATCGTGGAGAAGCTTCGCCGGGAGATCCCGGATATTGTTCTTCGTACTACCCTGATCACTGGATTTCCAGGCGAGACAGAAGAAGATCACCAGGAACTGATGGATTTTGTGGATCAGATGGAATTCGACCGTTTGGGCGCTTTCACTTATTCTCGGGAAGAGGACACACCTGCTGCTTCTATGGAAGGACAGATCCCTGAGGAAGTGAAGGAAGAAAGAAAAGATCAGCTGATGGAGCTTCAGCAGGAGATATCCCTGGAAAAAGGCCAGCAGAGGATCGGACAGGTAGTATCTGTGATGATCGAGGGTCAGATTTCAGGAGAAAGCGCTTATATAGGAAGGACTTATGGAGATGCACCAAAGGTGGACGGTTATATTTTTGTACAGACAGGAGAACTTCTTGTTACAGGAGATTTTGTGAATGTACGGATCACCGGTGCATTGGAATATGACTTGATAGGAGAATTGGAAGATGAATATACCGAATAAACTTACGGTTGCAAGAATGATCATGGTGCCGTTTTTTGTTCTGTTCAGTCTTACTGGCTGGGGAGGCGCTGCAAACCGCTATATCTGTCTTGTTATTTTTGTAGGAGCCAGCATTACAGACTGGCTGGACGGTCATCTTGCAAGAAAAAATAACCTTATTACAAACTTTGGAAAGTTTATGGATCCTCTGGCTGACAAGCTTCTGGTATGTTCTTCCCTGATCTGTATGGTGGAACTGAACCGTCTGGAAGCCTGGATCGTTCTCATTATCATTGCCAGAGAGTTTATTATCAGTGGATTCCGTCTGATCGCAGCGGAAAACGGAGTGGTGATCGCAGCCAATTACTGGGGCAAGTTTAAGACAACTTCCCAGATGATCATGATCATTTTACTGATCCTGAATTATGGCGGTATCTTCCATATCCTTGCCCGTGCTTTTGTATGGATCTCACTTGCATTAACTGTTATTTCACTGTTGACTTACATCATGGAGAATAAGAACGTATTATCCATGCAGGAATAATGACTGCGAAAGGAAAAAATATGATTGCAGAGATTGTAACGGTGGGAACTGAAATTTTGCTTGGTAATATTGTGAATACCAACAGCGCATACCTTGCAGTGGAATGTGCTAATCTTGGATTGACTGTATATTATCAAAGTGTGGTAGGAGATAATGAAGAGCGGATGAAAGCAGTGATCCGTACTGCTCTGGATCGTTCTGATGTTGTGATCCTTACCGGTGGCCTTGGGCCTACCAAGGATGATCTTACCAAAGAGGTGACAGCAGAAGTGATGGGGATGCCTCTTGTGAAGGATGCCCATTCTAAAGAGCGCATTGAGCGTTATATGAAGGAATATAAGAAAAATAATCCTCAGCGGCGTATTACCTCCAATAATTACAAACAGGCACTTGTTCCGGAAGGCGCCCTTGTACTGGACAACCATAATGGGACAGCTCCAGGGCTGATCCTTGAAAAGGACGGAAAGATTGCCGTTCTTCTTCCAGGACCTCCAGGAGAGTTAAAGCCTATGTTTACGGAGGAGGTTTATCCTTATCTCCGCAAAAAACAGCCTGAGATCATTTATTCCCAGATGGTGAAGATCTGCGGTATTGGTGAGAGCCAGGTGGCAGAGGATATTCAGGATATGATCGAGGCACAGACCAATCCTACCATTGCACCATATGCAAAAGTGGGGGAAGTCCATCTGAGGATCACTGCAAAGGCTTCTGATGAGAAAGAAGGCAAAAAGCTGATCAAGCCTGTGGTAAGAGAACTGAAGCGCAGGTTTGGCAAGAATATTTTTGCTACAGAGGCAGAGAAAACTCTGGAGGAAGCAGTTGTAGATATGCTTCGTGACCAGAGGCTTTCACTTGCTCTGGCAGAGTCCTGTACAGGCGGTGAGATCGCATCCAGGATCGTGAATGTACCTGGTGCTTCCGAAGTGTTTACCCATGGTTTTGTAACATACAGCAACCGTGCCAAGAGAAAATGCCTTGGTGTGAAGAAAACTACACTGAAGCTGGAAGGCGCTGTTTCTGCCAAATGTGCAAAGGAAATGGCAAAGGGAGGATGTAACGCTGCAGAGGCAGATATCTGTCTTTCCATTACAGGACTGGCAGGTCCTGGCGGCGGTACAAAAGAAACACCGGTAGGTACTGTATTTATGGGTTGCTGCTATAATGGCAAAGTAGTTACACGGGAGTTCCATTTTACAGGCAACCGTACGAAGATCCGCCAGCAGGCAACAGCACATGCCCTTGCATTTTTACGTGAATGTATTATGGAGGGGATCTCCAAATCCGAATAAATAATTCAGCCATGAACAGATGAGAATTGTTCATGGCTGTTTTTCTGTCCTTTTTGGTGGCTGAGTTATCGGATCATTTTCATCAATCGCACCACCTGATCCAGCTTCTGGGCTTCAGCCGGACTTTTTCCTGCTTTTAATACCTGGATGATCGTATCAATCTCATTACCAGAAAAATTCATTCCGGCCTGTTTTCCCTGGGCAGCTGCATTCATAATGTAAGGCAGCAGCTCGGAAGGGCTTTTTCCGGCTCCCTGCATGGCCAGCTGGGAAAGCATATCTAATTTTCCACGGTCCATCTGTGACAGCTTAGGGTTGTCTTTCCAGTTTTCGTCCATTTAAAACCTCCTAAAAAGGGGTCAGGTCTGACCCATGATTTTTATCATTTCCAGCATTGCCATCATGTTTACTGCCTGGTCCAGGCTTTTTCTGGTATCTCCATAGCAGTAACGACGGATATCGTTCAGAATTTCTGTGGGATCCTCCTGGGGTGTGGAACTGATCTGCATTTCCGTTCCCTGATGGGAAAAAAGCTGCATGGTATTTTGAAGTTCCGCAGCTTTTACATAAACCGATAACACCTGTCTGCTGGCAGCAGGCAGATAAGGGATTGCAGCCTTTAAAAACTGACTGGTGTGGGAAGTGACCATCTGATCCAGAGTAGTCTGCACACGTACATCTTCTTCCATTACTCTGACCCTTTATTAATTTATGATTTTACTATTAAAATATGACAGGACAGTGGTTCTTGACATAAACTGTTAGAAAGAATGAAAAAGGAGATCAGTATGGAAAAGAAAGAAAATGAGAGAAAACGGGTGGTTCTTGATGGAACAGCCTTTTATGAAATAGATCTGGAATGTGTGGAAAGAAAAAGAAAGGAACAAAAGGAAAGGGAAAGAGAGCGGCAGAGACAGCGGAAAGGGGCGCATTAAGCGCCCCCTAACAGGACAGGGATGGTCGTCAGCAGCCACATCCGCATCCGCCACAGCCGGACAGCAGAAGAAGAACAATGATCAGCCAGCTGCAGTCATTGTTGCCGCAGCCATTACAGCTGTTTCCAAAACCGTTGCATCCGCTAAGGCAAAGAAGGATGATGATCCAGAGTGTACAGTTGCGGTTTCCGTTTGTCAGGTTGTTTAAGCCCAGGCAGCCACCGTTGTTGCATCCGCATCCGTTGTCACATCCACATCCGCACCCGGATCTTTCCTCGGAACATCCGCAGTTTGTAGCAGCTAAATCACTCATGTTAAAATCCTCCAGAAATTGTTTACACTCCATCTTATGAACAGGACAAGATCTGTGTGAATAAAAAATATTATGAGGTTAAAAACATTATGAATATTAAAGACCCCATGAATATTAAAAGCACTATGAATGCTGAAAATGCTATGAAGTAGAAAATGCTATGAAGTAGAAAATGCTGTGAAGTTAAGTTATGAATTCAAGCTATGAAGTCAAAAACACTATGAATTGACAGATTTGCAAGATTAGGATATAATGAAAGAAATTTAACAACTTTGTAATCTTTGAAATGAAATCGACATAATTTGACAAACGGAGAGATGGATATGAGTGAAAAAGCAAAAAGAGCTTCCAGGAACCATATGATACTGGTGCTGCTGGCAGTGTTTGCAGCAGTGCTGACCTTACATATGGGAGCCGGAGAGGTTAAGGCGGCCACACAGGGCTTTCATACCGTAAAAGGAAAAACATACTACATAGATTCCACTGGCAAGAAGCATAAAGGCTGGCTGAACTTAAATGGCAAGAAATATTATTTCAATAAAAAAACAGGAGTTCAGGTAAAGGGCTGGCAGCTGGACAGCAAAGGCAGAAGAGTACGGTATTTTTCCATGGGCAAAGGGATCATGGCAACCGGATTTGTAAAGGACAAGACCGGGATCACCAGATATTTTTCTCCTGCAACCGGACGTATGGTCACTGGCTGGATGAAGGACAGTAACGGATACAGGTATTACTTCAAGAAGGATACAGGCGCCATGCTGAAAGGCTGGGTGACTGCTTCCGGGCGGAAGCGCTACTTTTCCAGTTCCGGACGTATGGCTACTGGCTGGGTGGTGAACTCCAAACAGCATGCCCGGTACTTCAGTCCAAAGAGCGGGTTTATGTATACAGGGCTTCAGAAGGTGGACGGAGCTTACTACTACTTTGTGAAGTCTACAGGCTTCCGCTATCAGAAGGGCTTTTATACCATTTCAAAGAAGAAATATTATTTTAATCCTACTGATGGACATGCACAGATCGGCTGGCTTACCTTAAATGGCAAGACATATTACTTTAATTCTAAAGGGGTTATGTACACCAGCACCACAGCTGTTATTGATGGAAAGTCCTATAAGTTCAGTGCCTGCGGTGTTGCCACTGAGGTTGGTGCTCCCAATGTGGTTGCCAATGATAAGACCATTGTAGTTTATGATGAGAAAAACGCCAGAAATTATACAGTGATGAAGGAGTATCTCAGTCATCCGGGTGTTGCCAATGGAGAAAAGTCTGATCTGGATCTTCTGGCAGCATTCTGTGAGTCAGAAGCTGGCAATCAGGGGCTGGTTGGCATGGAAGCAGTTGTACTTACTGTGCTGAACCGTACCATTAAGGCAGACAGGGAGTTTCCATCCAGTGTACGCTACGTGCTGTACCATGGTACTACATTCCCACAGTATTCTGTTGTGACAAACGGAGTGCTCCTGAAGCGTCTGAATGGGCAGTTTGATAACAGGGAACTTGCCTATAAAGCGGCCAGCGAGGCAATGAAGATTTTTAATGATTATGTGACAAATGGGACAAAGAGAACACTGAAGGGTGTCAATACAAAAGATTTCAATTACATGTATTTCATGACAATCAGTGCATACTGGAAACAGCCGCTTAACTTCAGCAAAGTAAAGTCCTGTCAGTATAAGGATCATATGTTTTTTGTTGACTGGGTATAAAGGAGACTGGCGATGAATAGTTCGTACCTTACAACGATTTTGATGGCAGCAGGATTTATCCTGCTGTTTGTCATATGGATACTACGTGAGAATAAGAAGAATCAGAGACAGCTTCTCCAAAGGATCAGGAACGCATATGGAAAGCCGTCACAGCGCAGGTATGAGGCAGGGGATCTGGAAAAAATCGCCCATTACTATGAGCGGAGAAAAGAGGATCATTTTTACATTGATGATATTACCTGGAATGACCTGGATCTGGACAGTGTGTACATGATGGTGAATCAGACCATTTCCTCTCCGGGAGAGGATGTACTTTACTCCATGATGAGGATTCCCTTATTTTCCCAGGAAGAGGCAGACAAACGAGAGAACCTGATCCGGTTTTTCTCTTCTTCTCAGCAAAAAAGAGAAACGCTTCTTATGTCTCTGGCGAAGGTTGGCAAGAATGGTACTGGCTCATTGTCTGATACAGTGATGGCTTTAAAGGATGCCCCAAGAGTGCATACAGGGATCCATGTGACCCTTCTTCTGGCGCTTCTAGCAAGTCTGGCTGTTCTTCCTTTTTATCCGGTATATGGGTTTTTCTTTCTGCTGATCATCATGGTTACCAATGTGGTAGTATATTATGCAGGAAGAGACAGAAAGCTGATCGAAGCATATCTGCTCTGTTTTTCACAGCTGATGCGTATGCTTTCTGCTGCGGATGAACTGGAGACTGTGAACTGGCCTGAGGTGAAGGAACAGATGGATGGGATCCGGGAGGGCAGGAAGGCTTTCCACAAGATCCGGAAAAGATCCGTATTTATCACCGGCGGGAATGGAAGCGGGGACGGTCTGCAGGTGGTGATGGACTATGTGCGTATGCTGACTCATATTGATATTCTTGTATATAACAGCCTGCTGGATCAGGTTCAGGGAAAGACCGGGCAGATCCTGCAGATGATCCAGAGTATTGGAGAATTGGATGCAGCCATTTCCATTGCATCTTTTCGGGAAATGCTGTCTCTTTGGTGCAGGCCGGAGTTTTTGCCTTATACAGGCCAGGCTGTTTCCATGGAGGCAGCAGATCTGTATCATCCCCTTCTTACAGAAGCAGTTGCCAACAGTATCCAGGCGAAGGGCGGTACCCTTGTGACTGGATCCAATGCTTCCGGAAAGTCCACATTCCTTAAGAATGTGGCTTTGAACAGTATTTTGGCACAGACACTCCTTACCTGTACCTGCAGCTGTTACAGAGCACCTTTTCTTAAAATTATGACATCTATGGCTCTTCGGGATGACCTGTCCGGTGGAGAAAGTTATTTCATTGTAGAGATCAAGTCTTTGAAAAGAATACTGGATGAAAGCAAAAAAGAAGAGCCTTTGCTGTGTATTATTGACGAAGTGTTAAGAGGCACCAATACCATCGAAAGGATCGCAGCATCTTCCCAGATCCTGAATGCTTTTGATAAGAAATGGATCCTGCCCTTTGCAGCTACCCATGATATTGAACTTTCTTATATGCTGAATGGTGTTTATGAGAATTATCATTTCCAGGAAGAAGTGCAGGAGCATGAAGTGGTATTCAATTATATCCTGAGAAAGGGCCGTGCTACCACAAGAAATGCCATCCGTCTTCTGGATATGCTTGGGTATGATCCTGAGATCGTAAAGGCTGCCGGGATGGCAGCAGAGAACTTTGAAAGAACAGGAGTATGGAAAACATTAAACTGATTTTTTATAATTTTGGTATGGTGCAGATTTCTTTTAAAACGGTGACTGCATTGCATTAAGTTGTAAAAGCACCCTGGAAAAGCCTTGACTTTTTCAGGGCATCTTTGTATACTTGCAAATATATCAGAAAAAGACTTGGATGGGAAAGAGTAGCATAAGGATAAGCCTACAGAGAGCAGCCGGAGGGTGAGAGGCGCAGGTGGAAATTATGTGAATACGTCCCGGAGTTCCGTACCAAACAGATGATGTATCTTAGTAGGCTGCGGCGGTGTGGCGTCCGTTACAATGCTGGAGTGATTTGCTTAAGAGGCCAGTCACTTACGGAGGCAGAGAATGTGAGTTCTCAGCAAATTTAGGTGGTATCACGGGATCCCGGTTCTCGTCCTAAAAGGACAAGGAACCGGGACTTTTTTATTAACAGGAGGAAAGAAAAATGACAGTTTGGGAAGAACTGAAAGCAAGAGGCCTGATCGCACAGGTAACAGACGAAGATGAGATCAAGGAAATGGTAAATAATGGTAAAGCCACATTTTATATTGGCTTTGATCCTACTGCAGACAGTCTTCATGTAGGACACTTTATGGCACTTTGCCTGATGAAACGTCTTCAGATGGCAGGCAACCGCCCGATCGCACTGTTAGGCGGCGGCACAGGTATGATCGGAGATCCATCCGGCAGAACGGATATGCGTCAGATGATGACTAAGGAAACCATTCAGCATAACATTGACTGTTTCAAGAAGCAGATGGAACGCTTTATTGATTTTTCAGATGGCAAGGCTATGATGGTGAATAATGCAGACTGGCTGATGAACCTGAATTATGTAGAGCTTTTAAGAGAGGTTGGCCCTCATTTCTCAGTCAACAGAATGCTGACAGCTGAGTGTTACAAGCAGCGTATGGAAAGAGGCTTAAGCTTCCTTGAATTTAACTACATGATCATGCAGAGCTATGACTTCTACATGCTGTTCCAGAAATACGGCTGCAATATGCAGTTCGGCGGCGATGACCAGTGGAGCAACATGCTGGGCGGTACAGAGCTGATCCGCAGAAAGCTGGGCAAAGATGCTTATGCAATGACCATCACTCTTCTGCTTAATTCAGAGGGCAAGAAGATGGGCAAAACCCAGTCCGGAGCTGTATGGCTGGATCCTAATAAAACCTCTCCATTTGATTTCTACCAGTACTGGCGTAATGTAGATGATGCAGATGTGATCAAATGCATGAAACTTCTTACCTTCCTTCCTCTGGAGGAGATCCAGGAGATGGAGAAATGGGAAGGAAGCCAGCTGAACAAAGGCAAAGATATCCTGGCATACCAGCTGACAGAACTTGTTCACGGAGAAGAAGAGGCAAAGAAGGCCCAGGCCGGTGCACAGGCACTGTTCGGCGGCAGTGCAGATACAGCCCATATGCCATGTACAGAGCTTGAGGAAAGTGATTTTGCAGAGGATGGAACCATTGATCTGATCACTCTTCTTGTAAAATCAGGTCTTGTTCCTACCCGTTCAGAGGGCAGAAGAGCCATTGAGCAGGGCGGGGTTTCCATTGACGGAGAGAAGAATACAGACATCCGACATGCCATGAAAAAAGAAGACTTCCAGGGTGAAGGTGTGATCCTGAAGCGTGGAAAGAAAAAATTCAATAGAGTTTGCTTAAAATAATAAGATATGTTAAGATAAAAAACAGTGCTTCCGCAGCTGCAAACAAGCGGCTGTGGACATTCTGAACGATGTAGGAGGAAATAGAAATGAAGAAATACGGAGTGAACGAACTTCGAAAGATGTTTCTGGATTTCATGGAAAGCAAGGGACACCTTGTAATGAAAAGCTTTCCCCTGGTTCCTCAGGGAGACAAAAGTGTTCTTCTGATCAATGCAGGTATGACACCTTTAAAACCATACTTTACAGGAGCTGAGAAGCCGCCTCGCACAAGGGTAAGTACCTGTCAGAAGTGCATCCGTACAGGTGATATTGAGAACGTAGGAAAGACTGCCCGTCATGGTACATTTTTTGAGATGCTTGGTAATTTTTCCTTTGGCGATTACTTTAAGAGAGAGGCACTGAACTGGTCCTGGGAGTTCCTTACACAGGTAGTAGGACTGGATCCGGACAGACTGTACCCTTCTGTATATGTGGATGATGATGAAGCTTTCCAGATCTGGAATAAAGAGATCGGCATCCCGGCAGAGCGTATTTTCAAATTCGGCAAAGAAGACAACTTCTGGGAGCATGGAGCAGGTCCTTGCGGTCCATGTTCAGAGATCTATTATGACCGTGGTGAGAAGTATGGCTGCGGTAAGCCAGGCTGTACAGTTGGCTGTGACTGTGACCGCTATATGGAAGTCTGGAACGATGTTTTTACACAGTTTGAGAATGACGGAAACGGCAATTATACAGAACTGAAACAGAAGAATATTGATACAGGTATGGGGCTTGAGCGTCTGGCTGTAGTTGTACAGGATGTGGATTCCATTTTTGATGTGGATACCATCTGCTCCCTGCGTAATCTTGTAAGCAAGATTTCAGGCAAAGAGTACGGCGTGAAGCATGAGTATGATGTTTCTATCCGTCTGATCACAGACCATATCCGTTCTGCTACATTTATGATCTCTGATGGTATTATGCCTACCAATGAAGGAAGAGGCTATGTACTTCGCCGTCTGATCCGCCGTGCAGCCCGTCATGGACGCCTTCTTGGTATTGAGGGAGCATTCCTTTCCAAGCTTAGTGAGGAAGTGATCAATGGTTCCAAGGACGGATATCCGGAGCTGGAAGAAAAGAAGGATTTCATCTTCAGGGTACTTACCAATGAAGAGAATCAGTTCAATAAGACCATTGACCAGGGTCTGCGTATCCTTGGCGACATGGAAGAGGATATGAACCAGGCAGGGGAGAAGACACTTTCCGGTGCCAATGCATTCAAGCTGTATGATACTTATGGATTCCCTCTTGATCTTACAAAAGAGATCCTGGAGGAAAAGGGATACCAGGTAGACGAGGATGGCTTTAAGGTTGCTATGGATGAGCAGAGGAAAAAAGCTCGTGATGCCCGTGAAGTAACAAACTACATGGGCGCAGATGCTACAGTATATGACCAGATCGATACCTCTGTTACTACTGAGTTTGTAGGCTATGATCATCTGACTTTTGATTCCAAGGTGACCGTTCTTACTACTGAGACAGAAGTAGTATCTTCCCTTATGGAAGGACAGAAGGGTACTGTATTTGTAGAGCAGACACCATTTTATGCAACTATGGGCGGTCAGGTTGGCGACACTGGTGTGATCCAGACTGCAAATGGCAGATTTGTTGTAGAAGATACCATTAAGCTTCGTGGCGGCAAGTTTGGCCATGTTGGTTACATGGAGTCTGGCATGATCTCAGAGGGAGAGACCGTTTCTCTGATCGTGGACAGCCAGGCAAGAAAAGATACAGAGAAGAACCACAGTGCTACACATCTGCTTCAGAAGGCATTAAAGGTTGTACTTGGTGCACATGTAGAGCAGAAGGGTTCCCTTGTAACACCAGACAGACTGCGTTTTGACTTTGCTCATTTCCAGGCAATGACCAGTGAAGAACTGTCAAAGGTAGAGGATCTTGTAAATGAAAAGATCCAGGCATCCCTTCCTGTTAATACAAATGTGATGGATATTGAGGAAGCAAAGAAATCCGGAGCTATGGCATTGTTCGGAGAGAAATACACCCAGAATGTACGTGTGGTTTCCATGGGGGACTTCTCCAAGGAACTTTGCGGTGGTACCCATGTAGCAAATACAGGGGAGATCATGCTGTTCAAGATTGTTTCCGAAGCAGGTATTGCAGCAGGTGTACGCCGTATTGAGGCTCTTACAGGCCAAGGTGTTATCGAATATTACAAGAAACAGGAAGAAATGCTTCAGGAAGCTGCCAAAGCATTAAAGGCAAATCCATCTCAGGTAGTGGAGAAGATCCAGCATCTGCAAAGTGAATTAAAGGCAGTATCTTCCGAGAACGAATCCCTTAAGAGTAAGCTGGCACAGGGAGCACTTGGGGACGTTATGGATCAGGTTGTGGAAGTGAAGGGCATTCGCCTTCTTGCTGCAAAGGTAGAGGGCGTTGATATGAACGGACTTCGTGACCTGGGCGATCAGCTGAAGGAAAAACTGGGCGAAGGCGTAGTTGTCCTTGCAGCAGTGAATGATGGTAAGGTAAATGTACTTGCCATGGCTACGGATGCTGCCCAGAAGGCAGGAGCACATGCAGGTAATCTTGTAAAAGCTGTGGCTGCTATTGTTGGCGGCGGCGGTGGCGGACGTCCGAATATGGCCCAGGCCGGCGGACGTAATCCTGAAAAAGCAGATGAGGCTATTGCAGCAGTAGCTGGTATTCTGGAAGGACAGTTGAAATAATCCTTCTTTTGGAAAAAGATTCAGACCCGGCAGGAATATGCAAAAAGATTTTGCAAAAAAAGCCAAAAGTTGTTGACGAACCAGCAGGGTATGATATATAATAATGTTCGTGCAAGAAAAATACCCATACAGTTGTATTTCAGCACAATCTACAACTGGAGGGAGGTTAGGTGTGGGTCTATGTCAAACGTAATCGTCAAAGAGAACGAGACTTTAGATAGCGCTCTTCGCAGATTTAAGAGAAGTTGTGCGAAAGCGGGTATCCAGCAGGAAATCCGTAAGAGAGAGCATTACGAGAAGCCAAGCGTTCGTCGTAAGAAAAAATCTGAAGCCGCAAGAAAACGTAAATATAATTAATTGTGCGCAAGAAATCCCTGACTGGTTCGGTCAGGGATTTTTATCTAGGAAGGAAACAGCCGGAAGGCTGGCAGGGAAGGGACAGGAGATTATGATCATACTTAAGAAAATTGCAAAACTCATTTTTAATCGATTGTTTTATGTATTGCTGGCCATGGCTGTACAGCTGGGATGGATTTTGCTTTTGTTTTTCAGGGCGGCAAGCTATTCCAGATATATTTCTGTAGGGCTGACGATCTTAAGCGTTCTTGTTGTGCTTTGGATAGTAAACAGGGAGATCAATCCCTCCTACAAGCTGGCCTGGGCAATGCTGATCCTTAGTCTGCCCATTTTCGGATTGGTGCTTTACCTTGTGTTTGGTCAGTCCAGGATCGCTACAGCCATGCAGAAGCAATTCAATGAAATGCTTGTACAGACCAGTGACTACCTGAAGGATGATTCATCTACCAGGAAAAAGCTGGAGGAGACGGACCGTTCAGCCTGTATACAGTCGGATTACATTTTCCGTTATTCCGGTTATCCGGTGCATGAGAATACTACAGCAGAGTATTTTCAGGTGGGTGACGATATGTTTCCTGTACTTATCAAAGAACTGAATCAGGCAAAGCACTATATTTTTATTGAATACTTTATTATCCATGATGGAGTAATGTGGCGGACCATTCTGGATATCCTGGAGAAAAAGGTTAAGGAAGGGGTAGATGTACGGCTGATCTATGATGATATGGGATGCCTTACAACGCTTCCTCACAAATATTATCTTCAGCTCCGTGAAAAAGGGATCAAGTGTGAGGTATTTAATACCTTCCGCCCCATTTTGAATATTGTCCTGAACAATCGTGACCACAGAAAATTCTGTATCATTGACGGATATGTAGGATTTACAGGCGGGATCAATCTTGCAGACGAGTATATTAACCAGAAGGAAAGGTTTGGACATTGGAAGGATACTGCAGTTATGCTGAAAGGCGAGGCTGTCTGGAATATGACCGCCATGTTCCTGCACATGTGGAAGGTAGTGACAAGATCCAGGGATTATACGGAATTTGACAATTACCTGCCCCATGCCTGGCATAAGGAGCAGTTTGAAAGTGATGGATTTATACAGCCTTTCTGTGATACGCCGCTGGATGGGGAGACCGTTGGTGAGAATGTATATCTGAATATCATTAACAGGGCAAAACACTACGTATACATCTGTACCCCATATCTGATCATTGATAATGAGATGATGACTGCACTTTGCCTTGCTGCCAAAAGCGGTATTGATGTGCGGATCATGACGCCTGGCATTCCGGACAAGAAGATGGTCTTTTTGCTGACCCAGTCCTACTATAAGCAGCTGCTGGAGGCAGGAGTGAAGATTTATGAGTATCAACCAGGCTTTCTTCATGCCAAGTCCTTTGTATGTGATGATGAGTTGGGAGTTGTTGGTACCATTAACCTGGATTACCGCAGCCTGTATCTTCATTTTGAAGATGGAGTATGGATCTGCCGTAATAAGGTAGTTATGGATATTAAAGAGGACTTTGTGGAGACGTTGCATTATTGTTCACCTGTGACTTTAGAATTTTGCAAGAACCGAAATATTTTTGTGAGGATCATGCAGAATATCTTAAGGCTTTTTGCGCCCATGTTGTAATATGCGAATGAAATCCCTGTGGATTCCTGTTGGTAATATTTGCCAATAAGGATCTACAGGGATTTTTGTGCAATAAATGATGCCAAATCTAAATAAGAAATGTGAAAATTGTTATGAATCCATGAAAAGTTATATAGAGCAGATAAAGGAAGAAAAGTATAATATCATTTATAGTGGCATTGCAAGCTGCTCGACTTGAAAAGGCACACAATGAGGGAGGCAAACATGTTGAGAAGAAAATTATGGAACAAAATGATAGCCTTAGGGCTTTGCATTTCCATGGCAGTGGGCGGAAATGCAGCAGGCTTTTTGACAGAAAGCATGGCATATGGATCTGAATTTTCTGATGGAGAAGAACAGAACCAGAAAGGATCAGAGGAAACGGATCCTGCCACAGACAGAAGAGCCTGAAGAAATTGATATATCTGATGAAGAAGGACCTGAAGACATAAATGAGCCTGAAGAAGCTGATCTTTCCAGCCAGATTCAGGAGGCAGAAGATGCACCTGAGGACGTACAGGAAATCACAGATGTGCCCCAGGAAGAAGAGAGTACAGATCAGGATGAACAGGAATATACAAAAGCTGATGAATTCCTGGATGATCCGGATCTGCTTGAGACATCCGATCAGCCAGTGGATGGGATAGAGGATATCATTGATGTGAATAACCCGGAGTGTGGGCTTATTTATGATATTGATACAACAGGTATGACATTAGATGAAGCATACAATGACATTTTCTTAAATGAAAGCTATAGATATATGGATTCACTCTATTTCAATACTAGATGGTATAGTGGAAATCATGGGTATCTTTTATATGGCTGGAATGATACAGAAAAGAAGTATGAATTTATTGTTGCAAAAAATATTAGTCAGAGTACAATTGGACTTTTAAAACAACTGAAATAATGTGGAGATACAGATAAATACAGCAAGTATCGTATGATAATTATGCCATTTTATTACAACTCCTATCTGCAGAAATATCTTCCTGCAAGCATACTTATAAAACATACAGGCAGATGGATGGCGAATATGAATTATTCGGTATCTGATAATATGGTTTCTTATGAAAAGAAACAGGTATCAGATGCAGGTGATGGCCCAATGCCAACGATGCCAGACGCTTGGGAGACAAATAGTTCTGCACCTGAAGATTCGGTGAGATTAACCGATTCGGTTTTACGTGTTGTTACACAAATTCGGAATATTCAATCATGTAAGCCGGTTTCTTATAAAGAAAGCGGACTTCCAGATGGTAGTGTAATGATTACAAATACCGGTGAAAAGGATGTGACAATTAAGGCAGAAGTAGAACTTACAGGGAAAACAGAATTTGTTTCCTCTTATGGGGATTGTAAAATATTCGATAATTCATCGGATGCATCTTCTTATAGCTTGAAAGGCGCATTGTATGAGAAAAATGAACAGGGAAACTGGAAAGAAATAGAGAACAGCAGGTCTTCTATTTCTTTGAGCAGTGAAAGTACATACTATGGAGAAAAAAGAGCATTAAGACCTGGTGACACTTATGTTGTGTATGCGCCGGTTTCGGCTCTTTATAATTATCAGGTATGGATAAAACCTCTTGTTCAGGAAGAGGAACTGTTTATAGAGTATAAAGAACTGACAGAAGGGAATGTGTGGAAACAGTCAGGAGAAAAGTGGACCGCTGTATTGTCCTCAGATAATGAACTGGAAGAGCCACCAATACTTGGTATTCAAGCAGAAGAGGCTTCGCTTCCTACATATAGAGAGAATGGGCTGCCTAACTATGCGCTTCTTGTACGCGGCGCTCCAAATACCGGAACAGTTACCGGATACGATGGAGTTGAAAGATACCCAGGGTATTTTATAAGGGTGAATCCCTGCTGGGACAAAAATCATAACAATCAGCCAAACAATTACCAGAACTCTGCACTTCGAGCTGTGTGTGTTTATTATAAACTGAATCAGGAAACCGGAAAGTATGAATTGGAAGAAAAATATAAGCGGACAGGAGAACATGGTACCTATGAGCCGAAAGTGTTAGAATTATATACAGACACTTCCGATTATATCCATTGTTTTTATGTGGATCCGGAGCCGGATGAAGTTGCAGCAGTAATTCCTTTGGATTGTACAGTGCCTGTTGAATTTGGATATTCTTCCAATAAGCTAGCAGATTATTTAAAGAAATGCAGCCGTAATTACTGTTTTCAGTATCAAGTATTCTTAAACAGTACCCAGGAATGGAAGATAACAGGAATAACATCCCTGGATGGAGAAAGCACCCCATATTACAGTGAAGACATGATAAAAGGCAGCTGGCTGACCTATGGACATGATCAGGCAGATCATAAAGGTACTGCAGGGGCAGATCTAATGGTTTCTGTAAAAGCGCAGACAGATGGAACGGTTCTGGAGTATGGGGCAGATGGTCTCCCAAATATCGGACTTCGATTAGAGGTAGGGGATATTCCGGACACCGGTTTGGACGGATTGTTGAAGGTAAATGTCTCAGTGCCTGAAGCGTACAAAAATGGCGAAGCCGGAATGGGATACAGTACAAAGGAACTGTACAGGATTTCTGAAACGTATGAATGGAGATATCAGATCACCGGCAGGGGCGGAACCAGGATGCTGGCAGTGCAATACAGGCTGGGAGATGAGGGAATCTATGAAGAGAAAGAACATCAGATCCTGAATGTTTCCTCTGAGAAGAAAACCGGTTTTGATCTTTCAGATATGGATCTTCAAAAAGGAGATATTATCTGTATCCTTCCCTACAGCCCGGAGTATACGGGAAGTTGTGTTGGAATAGAGAACTCAAGCAATGACAGAAGAAATATTTATTCTAACGGATATTATAGATGGGGCGGCTCAGTTCTTTCGGCCGCACAGTATGGAAGCAGCCAGAAGATCAGATATTTCAATTTTGACTATAATGTGGAATTGTCCGGAAATGAAGAGGGTCTTGTGCTTACAGGGCAGGATGATACACAGATCCAGAAGGAAGGCCAGACTTTTTATAGTATTAAGTCAGTCAGTGATGATGGGCTGAGTCTTCAGAAAGCAGAATTGTCTGTAAAGGAAGATACAAGGGAGGATAAGTGTGGGATCGGAGAAAACGGACTTCCCAATTATGGGATCATTGTCCTGCCTGGGGTTGGAGAAGAGGAATTGCTGCTTTCTTCAGATCATCTTGGATCAGGAGAATATGATTATTATATAAAAGAGTATTATAAAAAGGGAGAGGATGGGATTTATACTCCTTATTCTAATACAGTAACTGTATATCAGGCGAAAAAATCAGGGGACAGGATCAAGAAGGTTAATAAAGAAACAGATCCTTCTATCGTGGCGGTTATAAGACCAATCCTTCCATCGGCTGCTTTAAAAAACAAATCGTTTAGAGAGGATTATTACGACGATGGTGCATCTTATGGGGAGTTTCAGCAATCTGATGGACCATTTGAAAAAACAGACAGCAGTGGTAAAATCCTGTATCCTCAGAATGGTACGGTAAAATACAGGTTCTGGAAATATAAAATTGATAGCAGTTATGAGCATTATTATTATCTTGGATCTATAAAAAGATGGAAGGATCAGAACTGGGAGAGCACAGAGCCTGTTACATACAGCACGGGCCGTACTCCTTATGGTATTTCAGGAACTCTTGATCTTAGGGATCAGAAAGAAAGAAATCATGTGCTAAAGGCAACTGATGGGGGATCAACAACCCTTTACTGCACAGATTTAAGTGAAAATAGACTTCCCAATGAAGGTCTTGTGATCCAGAATAAAAATGTAGGCGGAACCTCTGATGAGATGGCAGAGATCAATGTTCGTCTGGATATGTCAGAACTGGGAACCGGAGGCGAACCATCCCTTGGCCGTATGCATTTCTGGGCCTGGCTGTATCAGAAGGACGAAAATGGAGTATGGCATAAGGCTGATAATAAACATGACTATGGTGACTGGATCAACCTGGGAGTTCCGGACAAAGACTGGGGTTATTGGGAATCAGGGGATCTGGATGCTGACTTTGGTTATACAGTACACGCTCATTTGAAAGATAATGAAGCCATTGTGATCCTGCCTCAGTATCCTCTGTGTGATTTTTCCTATACTGTGTCTTTGAATAACAGTAAAGATTTTGATATTATCACAGAGAAATGCCAGATACCTGCAGATGTACAGTTGTCAGGCAGACAGACCTATAAGGGCACAATTTTCCAGTGGCCGAATCAGAGTAATCCGGCTACCCATCTGGTACTGGCAACTTCACCTAAGAATACATCTTCCGGTGAAAGCGATACAGCTTCCAGACTGACAGACGTAAGATCTTTACCTGTTACATTGTTTGATTATGATTTCGGAAACTGGGAAGGTTTTGAACTGGCAAAGCAGAGTGCACAATACAGGTTCCGGTATGATCCGGTAAATGTAAAAAATACACCTGTGAACTCTTTTTACAATACCGTTTTCCCGGGGATTGTAAAGAATCAGCTGGGAGAGGACGGGCTTCCGGTGTTTAATTACACCACACCGTTTTCATTGTTTGACCAGACCCAGGCGGCAACTCCGGTAAACGGGGGTACGAAAACAGTCTACTCAAATGTTGGATTTGATTTTGTATATGACCCGGCTTCCAATGAATACAGTTATCAGAGCAGCCTGAACCATGCAGGCTATGATGCTGGTACAAATAAGATCTACCAGTATGACAAGGCCCTTGGTATTGATGGATGGGGCAGTAAAGGCGCTGGTTTCCTGCCGTTTAACAGTTTTCAGGATGAAGGCGTATGGGGAACTGCAGATAAAGGTACGGAAGGGATTTATCTGCTGGATCAGATGAATACCGTGTATTACCATTTTGGAATGAGCATGGAAAAGGATTTCCTGATCCCGGAAAACGGAACTGTTGCAGTTACAGATGAACAGGGAAATGTTAAAGATAGGAAAGACCTGGTATTCTCCTTCAGCGGGGATGATGATGCATGGCTTTTCATTGACGGACAGCTTGTGCTTGATATGGGTGGTATCCATGAGGCAGTTTCCGGAAGCATTAATTTTACAAAGGGAATCTACACGGTTACTAGCAGTGTGACCGGTGATGTACAGACCGGCTCCCTGTCTGATATTTTTGCAGGATATCCAAAGGCGATCGGGTCATTTGACGATTCAGAGTGGGCAGCAGGGACAAAGCATACCTTTGCATTCTATTACCTGGAAAGAGGAGGCACCCTGTCAGACTGTGCGATCAAATTTAACCTTCCTGTATTTAAGGAATTCTCTGTTACCAAAACAGTTGAAGGGAAAGAAACAGATCAGAATTTTGATATGGTGCTGGAACTGTTTGAGGCAAACGGGGATCCATATAAAGGAAGCCTGTACCAGGTTGCAGATGGAACAAAGACCGGTATCCAGACCGAGGAAGGCACATACAGCTTTTCACTGAAGGATAAGCAGACCATTCATTTCTGCGTGCCTCAGGAGTGCATGAGTTACTCTGTAACTGAAAAGAATCCGGATGGATGGTCAGTAAGCTGGAAGTCATCAGATGGCTTATCAGGTGAAGGAAACGCTACAGAGAAAGTATCCTCCACTGCAAACACAGAGATCATTAACCAGTATGTGGCACCAACGGCTACTCCTGTTCCAACAGAGGAACCCAAACCTACAGACAAGCCGCAGCCAACACCGGACATTACGGAAACACCGCAGATTTCTGCTACACCAGAGCCAACACCACAGGTAACAACTCCAGCTCAGACAGTGACTCCAAAACCGGAAAAGACACCAACAGCTACACCTGTTTCCGAAGAAAAAGAGCCAACGGCTACACCGGCTCCTGGAAAAGGTGGAAGCTCATATAGAGGTGGCGGATATGGCGGATCTTCAGGAGGCAGCAGCACAGGAACTTCTTCTCCAAAGACAGGAGATACCAGTGATATGGCATTATGGCAGTGCCTGCTGCTGATGGCAATTGCTGCGATCCTTGCCACTGGCTGGAAGCTGAAAAAAAGAAAAATAAATAAATGAAGCTGATAGGCTGAACAAATAAGTAAGGTACTTCAGTAAAGCAAATGGGCGGAGAAATCACTAAAAAATGGTGATCCATCCGCCCTTTTTAAATCTCAAGGCATAAAAATCCCTGTTCTTTTTTACAATAGAGTAAAGGGAATACAGGGGGCAGATGGTTTTGGACAGAAGTAAATGGAAAAGAGGTCTGGCGCTGTTTCTGATCACGATCATGATGGTCTGTGGAAATGGAGGAGTGATCGCCAGTGGAGAGGAAAATGAGGAGAAAATCAGTACTGGTGAAGATGTGCTGATCCAGGCACCGGCAGGGATCCTGATGGAAGCGGGCACAGGGACGATGCTTTATGAAAAGGGAGATGAAGAGAAAAGAAGCCCTGCAAGTATTACAAAGATCATGACCCTTCTGCTGATCTTTGACAGCATGTCTGAGGGGAATCTGAAGCTTACAGATACAGTGACTACCAGCGCTTATGCAAAGTCTATGGGCGGTTCCCAGGTTTTCCTGGAAGAGGGGGAAACCCAGGATGTGGAGACAATGATCAAATGCATTGTGATCGCTTCCGGAAATGATGCCAGTGTGGCAATGGCAGAGCATATTGCAGGGAGCGAACAGGAATTTGTAAAAAGGATGAATCAGCGGGCAGAGCAGCTTGGAATGAAAAATACCCATTTTGAGGACTGCTGCGGGCTGACAGATTCAGATAACCATTATACTACGGCAAAGGATGTGGCTATCATGAGCAGGGAATTGATCACCAGATACCCGCAGATCCTGGATTATTCCTCCATATGGATGGAGAACATCCTGCATGTAACAAGACAGGGATCCAAAGAGTTTACACTTACCAATACCAACAAGCTTTTGCGAAGCTATGAAGGCTGCAAAGGATTGAAAACAGGAAGCACCAGCAAGGCAAAATACTGTGTTTCTGCTGTGGCTGAGAAAAATGGTATCACGTTGATCGCTGTGATAATGGGAGCACCGGATTATAAGGTGCGTTTTAAAGATGGGGCAGCTTTATTAAACTACGGATTTTCAAAATGCAGCCTGTACATAGATGAGCAGCCGCCAAAGCTTTCGGATATAAAGGTGAAAAAAGGAGAAAAGGATCAGGTTTCCCTGGTATATGAGAACACATTTACCTGGCTTGGAACAGAAGGAAAAAGTATAGGGGAAGTAAAAAGAAAGCTGATTGTTCCAGAGCAGGTAAAAGCACCTGTAAGAAAAGGGGAAAAGGCAGGAGAAATGGAATACTATGACGGTGATCGGAAATTAGGCAGTGTGCAGATCCTTTACAACGAAACTGTGCCGGCGTCCAGCTGGATGTACTGCCTGAAAAAGTTGGGAAAAAGACTGGCTTTCCATATGGGACAGCAGCTTACATCTGAGCAGACAGGATAACCGAAAAAGAACAGGCTTATTTTGACAAAAACCGGCAGATAGGCTTATAATAGGGATTACATTGATTTTGGAGAGAAAGCGGCATGAATGTAAAGCCGTGGAATATAAGGAGGTTTTGGCAGATGAAAGAGATCAGAACCCAGGATGCAGTGGGAAGTGTACTGTGTCACGACATAACACAGATCATTAAAGATGAAAAAAAGGGTGTTCTGTTTAAAAAAGGTCATGTGATCCAAGAGGAGGATATTCCCCTTCTTCTTTCTGTTGGGAAAGAGCACTTATACGTATGGGAAAAGAAAGAAGGGATCCTTCACGAAAATGAGGCTGCACAGATCCTGTATCAGATCTGTGCAGGAGAACATATGCATGGCAGTGATGTAAGCGAGGGAAAGATCGAGCTGATCGCAGATATAGACGGTGTACTGAAGATCCGCAGGGATGCCCTTCTGGCAGTGAACAGCCAGGGAGAAATGATGATCGCCTCAAGGCATGGGGATTTTCCGGTGAAAAAGGGAGACAAGATCGCAGGAACCAGGATCATTCCACTTGTGATCGAGCAGGAAAAAATGGATAAAGCCAGGGAAGCAGCAGGAAAAGAGCCTATTTTTTCCATACTTCCTTACAGGTCTATGAAAGTGGGGATTGTAACTACAGGCAGTGAGGTAAAAAAGGGGCTGATCCAGGATACCTTTACTCCGGTGCTTGTGGAAAAACTGAAAGAATATTCCATGGAAGTGATGGGGCAGACCATGCCTGGAGATGATAAGGCTCAGATCACGGAGGATATTCTGAAATTTATAGAGGACGGAGCTGATATGGTGCTTTGCAGCGGCGGGATGAGCGTAGATCCGGATGACCGTACACCAGGTGGGATCCGTGATACAGGCGCAAGGATCGTAACCTATGGAGCACCTGTGCTTCCCGGAGCCATGCTTCTGGTTTCTTATTATGAGAAGGATGGGAAAAGCGTTCCTGTGATCGGTCTGCCAGGATGTGTAATGTATTCAAAGCGTACAGTTTTCGATCTTGTACTTCCAAGACTGGCTGCAGGAGATGAGATCCATGAAGAGGAAGTGGCTGCATATGGAGAGGGAGGACTTTGCCTGAACTGTAAAGTCTGTACTTTCCCTGCCTGTGGGTTTGGCAAATGATCCGTTTTCACACACAGGTTTACAAACTTACCTCTTCCAAGGTCCCCCAGGGGGAAAAACTGAAAGCAGCCTTTCTTACGGATCTTCATGGTAGAGAATTCGGTGCTGGTAATCAGACACTGCTGGAAGAAATCCGCAGACAGCAGCCGGATCTTGTTTTATGCGCCGGGGATATGATCGTGCGTACTCTGCCTGAATCCATTCCTGTGGCAAAGGAACTTCTTCTTTCCCTTGCAAAAGAATTTCCGGTTTATATGGCATTAGGCAATCATGAATGCAGGATGAAGCTTCAGCCAGAGACTGCCAGGATTTATACAGATTATGAAAAGGAACTGGAAAAGAGCGGCATAAAGATCCTGCACAATGAAAAAGAAGAGATTACCATAGGGGAGATCCCGCTGACTATTTACGGGCTGGAGCTTCCAATGGAATATTATCATAAGCCGGATTCCCCAAAGCTTTCCAGCCAGCAGATCAATGCTTTGATTGGCAGCAGTGACCCATCCAGGCTGAATATACTTCTTGCCCATAATCCTAAATACGGAAAGGCATATTTTTCCTGGAATGCAGATCTGACTGTCTGCGGTCATTATCATGGCGGGATCCTGCGTCTGTCCAGGCATCATGGGCTGATTTGTCCTCAGTATCTTCTGTTTCCGCCTTTTTGCTGTGGGGACTTTGAAAAAGAAGGAAAATATGTGGTGGTAAGCGCAGGACTGGGAGAGCACACCATTCCTGTGCGTATCCATAATCCAAGGGAACTTCTGATCATTGAAATGGAAGGCAGCCCTTTACAATCCCATGTATAACATGTAAAATGAAAGACCGGGAGAACAATATTAATGGCTATATCTGTAAAGTTAAATGTGTTTGAAGGACCGCTGGATCTGCTCCTTCACCTGATCGATAAAAATAAAATAGATATCTATGATATTCCTATTGTGGAGATCACAGACCAGTACATGGAATATATCCATGCAATGGAAAAAGAGGATCTTGGTGTTATGAGCGAGTTTATGGTCATGGCAGCCACACTTCTGGACATTAAATGCAGGATGCTCCTTCCTAAAGAGGTTAATGAAGAGGGTGAGGAAGAGGATCCAAGAGCAGAACTGGTACAGAAGCTTCTTGAATATAAAATGTACAAGTATATGTCTTATGAACTCCGGGATAAGATGGATGATGCAGAAGGGATTTATTATAAAAAGCCTACAGTCCCCAAGGAAGTGCTGCAGTACAGGGAGCCTGTGGATCCGGCTGTCCTTCTTGAGGGTCTGACTCTGGAGAAGCTGAATGAGATCTACAAGTCCATTATGCGGAAGCAGGATGACAGGATCGACCCTATCCGAAGCAAGTTTGGAACCATTGAGAAGGAAGAGGTAAGTCTTTCTGACAAAATGCTCCAGATGAAGGATTATGCAAAGAGCCACAGGAAGTTCAGCTTCAGACAGCTTCTGGAAAGACAGTGCTCCAGAGTGCAGGTGATCGTTACCTTTCTTTCAGTGCTGGAGTTGATGAAGATGGGACATATCCATGTGGTGCAGGAAGAATTATTTGACGATATCCAGATCGATGTTGTAACAGATCCTGATACATGGAAGAATCTGACAGAATTTGCGGAGGATGCAAAAGCAGGACCGTATAAATGAAATATAGAAGAGGTTAGTAAGTGGAGATCAAGAAAATGGAAGCAGCGATCGAGGCTATACTTTTTACAATGGGTGATTCTGTAGAATTATCCCAGATCGCAAAAGCAGTAGAACAGGATAAAGAGACAACAAGAAAGGTGATCCATCATATGATGGACCGCTACCAGGAAGAGGATCGGGGGATCCAGATCATTGAACTGGAGGATTCCTTTCAGATGTGTACCAAAAAAGAATATTACGGGAATCTGATCCGGATCGCCATGCAGCCTAAGAAGCCAGCCCTTACGGATGTAATGCTGGAAACCCTTTCCATTATTGCATACAAGCAGCCTATCACCAAGGCAGAGATTGAGAAGATCCGAGGGGTCAAAAGTGACCATGCAGTAAATAAGCTGGTGGAGTATTCCCTTGTGAAGGAATTGGGGCGTTTAGATGCGCCGGGAAGGCCGATCCTGTTTGGTACAACAGAAGAATTTTTGCGTACCTTTGGTGTTCAGGGTCTGGAAGAACTGCCGGCTCTTGATCCTGTAAAGCTGGAGGACTTTAAGGCAGAAGCAGAAGAGGAAGTACAGCTTCGGCTGGATGTGTAAAGGGAGATGAACAAATGCCAACCACATATGCACATGATTTATTTGGAAAACAGGTATACAGGCAGCTGCCTGATCCACTTAAGCAGCTGATTCGGGAAAATGGAGAATTATACAGGATCGGGCTTCATGGACCGGATATCCTGTTTTATTTTATGATCACCCCCAATCCGGTAACAGCCAGAGGTGTTTCCATGCACAGGCAGAAAGCAGCCGGTTTTTTTGAGACAGGGATGAAAAGGGTAAGAGATACAGACAGTCCGGCTCTTCTTGCATATATGCTGGGATTTGGCTGTCATTATCTGCTGGATTCTGCCTGCCATCCTTATGTGAATCAGGTGGATGGCTCCGGGGCTTTGCGCCACAGTACCCTGGAAACGGAATTTGACAGATACCTGATGGAAAAAACAGGAAAAAATCCTTATTCCTATTATCCATCCTGTGGTATTGTAGCTGATATGCATAATGCAAGGGTGATCCATCAGGTGATCCACCAGGTAAGCAGCAGGGCCATCTGTATTTCCCTGAAAATGATGAAATATTTTACAAATCTTATTGTCTGTGATGATGGAGGCAGTCGAAGGAAGTGGATCGGAAGGATTTTAAGGGCAGGCGGGAAGAATTTTCAGGAGGACATGCTGGGGCACTTTATGACTCCTGTGCCTGTGAAGGAAAGCCAGGTACCTGTGCGGCAGCTGGAAGAATATTTCCGGAAGGCTGTGCTTACAGCTCCGGAAGACCTGATGGAATTATACAGCCTGGCTCTTTTGCCAGGCAGCCTGTCTGACAGATGGAATAAAACATATAACGGTTAAGGCATATTCAGGACATGCCCGCATATGATTATTATAAAATCAGGTATCTGGATCTGTATTTTCAGATACCAGGCTGCGGGGTGTCAGATGAAAGGAATCCAAAGAAAAGCAGCAGGGCTATTAGGTCTGCTGTTTCTTGTATCTGTTTGTGTTCCTGCATATGGGAAAAGTAAAAGCATAGAAGTGCAGATGATCCCCAATCTGGTGGATATGGTAGAGAACAGTGAGACAGACGGGCCGGGAAGCCTTTATGCGCTGTCTGCAGTGTTGATGGATGGAGATTCAGGACGGATCCTTTATCAGAAGGATGGGGAGGTGCCAAGGCCAAATGCCAGTACAACAAAGGTGCTTACCTGTATTCTGGCGTTGGAAAATGGGAATGGAGATGATTATGTAAGTGTTTCAAAGAAAGCAGCCTCCCAGCCGGAGGTTCGGCTGAATCTTCATGAGGGAGAGCAGTACTATCTGGAAGATCTTCTGTATTCCCTGATGCTGAAAAGCCACAATGATACGGCAGTAGCTATTGCGGAGCATATCGGCGGCAGTGTGGAGGGCTTTGCAGATATGATGAATGCAAAGGCAAAAGAGATCGGCTGCAAGGATACTTATTTCATAACACCGAATGGGCTGGATGCTTCAGATACAGACGGGGTACACCATACCACTGCTGCAGATCTGGCAAGGATCATGGACTATGCCATTCAAAATCCGGTTTTTCTTAAGATCACCCAGACAAGAGATTATTCTTTTTCTGATCTAAGCGGCAAAAGGCATTTTTCAGTGCATAATGCAAATGCATTCCTTGATATGGAAGAAGGAGTCCTTTCAGGCAAAACAGGTTTTACCGGAAATGCAGGGTATTGTTATGTGTGTGCATGTAAGAATCAGGAAAGGACATTTATCATTGCCTTGCTTGGCTGCGGATGGCCTGGAAATAAAAATTACAAATGGCAGGATACAAAAAAGCTTCTGAAATACGGAGAAACCTATTTCAGATATGAAAATTACTGGAAAGAGCTTAAGATCCCCAGACTTTTTGTGAAAGACGGAGCCACAGAAAAGGGCGGATTTGGACAAAAGGTCTGGATCCAGGGAGAACTGAAGGCAAGAGAAACAGATAAAGAGAAAAAAGTGCTGATCCGTACCGATGAAAAGGTAAGCTGCAGCCTGAAGCTGGCAAAGGAGCTTCAGGCTCCGGTACAAAAAGGACAGAAGATCGGAGAAGTACGATACAGGCTTGGAGATGAACTTCTGGCAGCCTATCCGGTTGTTGCTGACAGAGGTGTGGACCGGATCAGCTATCCCTGGTGTGTGGACCAGGTGTTTCATGTATTTTTCCATAGCTGAGGCCTGAAAGAAGGAAGGAAAAGTATGGAAAGGAGCTTTTGCCAAGGGTTTCCTGCGGGGAGACTTTTTGCAGGGCTCTTTTTTGCTGTTTCAGTATAAAAAGACTTGAAAAAAAGGTTGAAAAATTGTACAATTACAATCGGCAGATTTTTTGGTTATACTTTTAAATTTTTATAAAATGGAGGGCAAACAAGAATGAGTAATGCAACACAAAGCTTAGCAGGCAAAAGAATTACTTCTTTGCTTGATGCAAACAGTTTTGTTGAGATCGGCCAAAGTGTGACAGCCAGAAGCACTGATTTCAACTCAGCTGAGAAAAAAGCACCTTCTGACGGCGTTATTACCGGATATGGTGTCATTGACGGGGATCTGGTTTATGTATACAGCCAGGACGTATCCGTATTAAACGGTACAGTAGGTGAGATGCATGCCAAGAAGATCACCAGACTTTATGACCTTGCTATGAAGACAGGCGCACCTGTGATCGGCCTGATCGACTGTGCAGGACTTCGTCTTCAGGAAGCAACCGATGCACTGGAGGCATTTGGAGAGATCTACTTCAAGCAGACCCTGGCTTCAGGAGTGATTCCTCAGATCACTGGTATTTTCGGTACATGCGGCGGCGGTATGGCTGTTGTTCCTGCACTTACTGATTTTACATTTATAGAGAGCAAAAAAGGAAAAATGTTCGTAAATTCTCCTAACGCACTGGAAGGCAACCACATTGACAAATGTGATACATCTGACGCAGCATTCCAGAGCCGTGAGACAGGCCTTATCGACGGAGTTGGCACCGAAGATGAGATCCTGGAGAAGATCCGTGAGCTGGTTTCCTATCTGCCGTCTAATAATGAGGATACAGACGCATATATGGAGTGCACAGATGATCTGAACCGTGTATGTGATGACATTGCAAACTGCACAGGAGATACTGCGATTGCACTTTCAAGGATCGCTGATAATGAGCAGTTCTTTGAGATCAAACCGGATTTCGGCAAAGATATTGCGGCAGGATTTATCCGTCTGAACGGAGCTACTGTAGGTGCTGTTGCCAACAGAAGCGAGATCTATGACGCACAGGACAACAAGTCCGAAGAGTTTGACGGAAGCCTTTCCGCAAGAGGAGCAAGAAAAGCAGCAGATTTTGTGAAATTCTGCGATGCTTTCCAGATTCCTGTACTTACACTTACAAATGTAACCGGCTTTAAAGCAGATAAATGCAATGAGAGAACACTTGCAGCTTCTCTTGGCCAGCTGGTACATGCTTTTGCTGACGCAACAGTACCGAAGGTGAATGTGATCATTGGTAAAGCATTCGGAAGTGCTTACACAGTGATGAACAGCAAAGCTCTTGGCGCAGATATGGTTTATGCATGGGAAGATGCACAGATCGGTATGATGGATGCATCCCTGGCAGCTAAGATCATGTATGCAGGCGCAGATGCAGCTACATTAAATGAGAAGGCAGCTCAGTACAAAGAGCTTCAGTCCAGTGTTGAATCTGCTGCACAGAGAGGATATGTAGATACCATTATCAGCCCTGCAGACACAAGAAAATATGTGATTGGTGCATTTGAGATGCTTTTCACAAAAAGGGAAGAACGTCCGTCCAAGAAACACGGAACGGTCTAAGTGAGGTGGAGCATATGAAAGGTATTTTTAAGAAAGTATCCTGCTTCTGCGCTTCAATCTTATGTGCGGCAGCCCTTGTACTGGGTACAGCCGGAGCTGTATGGGCAGATGTGGATGATACGCTGAAACAGCAGATGATCACAACTGCAGAAGGTCTGACTCAGACCATCGTCCAGCTGACAGATGATCAGATAGAGGCTTATTCCAAGTCCAGCGACAGTTTTACTACCAGTGCCATGACAGCATGGTCCGGTGCAAAAGATGAGCTTGGAACCATGAAAGAGGATCAGAGCAAAGCAGGGGAGACAGATTTCTCCGAAGCAAATGGTGAATATACCATTACTGTTCCTGTAGCATTTGAGAAATCAGATGCAAAGTTTGTATATGTATTTAATGAGTCTGGCGCTCCTACATCTGTGAATGTAGATATCCAGTATTCAATGAGTGATACACTGAAAAGAGCTGCAATGAATACAGTGATGGGTCTTGCTACAGTATTCTGCGTTCTGTTTTTCCTGATGTTTGTGATCTGGCTGTTTCGTTTTATCCCAAATGGCAGCAAGAAGAAAACAGAAGCACCGGCAGCAGTTCCTGCATCGGCTCCAGTAGCAGCACCTGTTGTGGAAGAGACAGCAGATGACGGTGAGCTGGTTGCAGTGATCGCAGCAGCTATTGCAGCTGCAGAGGGTACCAGCACAGACAGTTTTGTTGTACGTTCTATCCGCAAAGTGAATCGTAAGAAATGGTAAATAACAGGAGGATTTCAAAATGAAAAATTATACAATCACAGTTAATGGAACTGCATATGATGTAACCGTAGAAGAGAATGGAAGCGCAGCACCGGCAGCAGCTCCAAGAGCAGCAGCACCGGCTCCTAAGGCTGCTCCGGCACCAAAGGCAGCACCGGCACCAAAGGCAGCAGCAGGCGCAGGTTCCGTAAAGGTAGCAGCACAGGTTCCTGGAAAAGTATTAAAGATCGTTGCATCTGTAGGACAGGCTGTTAAATCCGGTGACAGCATTGTAATCGTTGAGTCCATGAAGATGGAGATTCCGGTAGTAGCTCCACAGGACGGAACTGTTGCAAGTATTGATGTGGCAGAAGGTGCCTCTGTTGAAAATGGAGATACCCTTGCAACATTAAACTAAGTCGGGAGGTATTCAGATGTCTTATGTAACAGATACTTTGTCCAACCTGCTTCACCAGACAGCATTTTTTAATCTGACATGGGGCAATTACCTGATGATCGTGGTTGCATGCGTATTCCTTTATCTTGCTATTGCAAAGGGATTTGAACCGCTTCTTCTGGTTCCCATCGCATTTGGTATGCTTCTGGTTAATATTTATCCGGACATTATGGCCAATCCGGAAGATATGTCCAATGGTGTAGGTGGACTTCTTCACTATTTTTATATTCTGGATGAGTGGAGTATTTTACCATCCCTTATTTTCATGGGTGTAGGTGCGATGACAGACTTTGGTCCGCTGATTGCCAACCCGAAGAGCTTTATCATGGGTGCAGCTGCACAGCTTGGTATCTATGTTGCTTATTTCCTTGCCATCTTCCTTGGCTTCAACGGAAAGGCAGCAGCTGCTATTTCCATTATCGGTGGTGCAGACGGCCCAACCTCCATTTTCCTTGCTGGTAAGCTGGGACAGTCCTCTTTGATGGGACCGATCGCTGTGGCGGCATATTCCTATATGTCCCTTGTACCGATCATCCAGCCTCCGATCATGAAGATGTTTACTACAGAGGAAGAGCGTAAGATCAGAATGGATCAGCTTCGTCCTGTTTCCAAGCTTGAGAAGATCCTCTTCCCGATCGTGATCACTATCGTTGTGTGTATGATCCTTCCTACCACAGCTCCTCTTGTAGGTATGCTGATGCTTGGTAACCTGTTCAGAGAGTCCGGTGTTGTAAAGCAGCTGACAGAGACAGCATCCAATGCCCTGATGTATATCGTAGTTATCCTGCTGGGTACTTCCGTAGGTGCATCTACAAGTGCTGAGGCATTCCTGAATGTTGCTACACTGAAGATCGTAGTTCTTGGTCTTGTTGCATTTGCATTCGGTACATTCGGTGGTGTTATGCTTGGTAAGCTTATGTGCAAGCTTTCCGGTGGCAAGATCAACCCGCTGATCGGTCCCGCAGGTGTATCCGCTGTGCCTATGGCTGCCCGTGTATCCCAGAAGGTTGGTGCAGAGGCAGATCCTACCAACTTCCTTCTCATGCATGCCATGGGACCGAATGTTGCAGGTGTTATCGGTACAGCAGTAGCAGCCGGTACATTTATGGCTATTTATGGAGTATAAATATTTTAGAATAATATAAGGAGTACAATCATGGCAGAAATTGAAAAAAAACCTGTTAAAATTGTGGAAACCATTCTCCGTGATGCACATCAGTCCCTGATCGCAACACGTATGACCACAGAACAGATGCTTCCCATTGTTGATAAACTGGATCAGGTTGGCTATCACGCAGTAGAGTGCTGGGGTGGTGCTACCTATGATGCCTGCCTTCGTTTCCTGAAAGAGGATCCGTGGGAAAGACTTCGTAAATTACGTGACGGATTCAAAAATACAAAGCTTCAGATGCTTTTCCGTGGACAGAATATCCTTGGATACCGTCCATATGCAGATGATGTAGTAGAGTATTTTGTACAGAAATCCCTTGCAAATGGTATTGATATCATCCGTATCTTTGACTGTATGAATGACCTTCGTAACCTCCAGACAGCTGTTAAGGCTGCCAACAAGGAAAAAGGCCATGCACAGGTAGCTCTTTCCTATACACTGGGTGATGCTTATACTATGGAGTACTGGACAACCATGGCAAAACGTATTGAGGAGATGGGTGCTGATTCCATCTGTATCAAGGATATGGCTGGCCTTCTTCTTCCATATAAGGCTACAGAGCTTGTAACAGCTCTGAAAGAGACTGTAAAGATCCCCATCGACCTTCATACACATTACACCTCAGGTGTTGCTTCCATGACTTACATGAAAGCTGTTGAGGCTGGTGTTGATATTATTGATACAGCTATGTCTCCGTTTGCACTGGGTACTTCCCAGCCTGCAACAGAGGTTATGGTTGAGACCTTCAAGGGTACACCATACGATACAGGATTTGACCAGAAGCTTCTGGCTGAGATCGCTGACTACTTCCGTCCGATGCGTGACGAAGCACTTGAGAGCGGCCTTCTGAATCCGAAGAACCTTGGCGTAAATATCAAGACTCTTCTGTATCAGGTACCAGGTGGTATGCTTTCCAACCTGACTTCCCAGCTGAAAGAGCAGCATGCAGAAGACAAGTTCTATGATGTTCTGGAAGAGGTTCCGCGTGTTCGTAAGGACCTTGGTGAGCCACCGCTTGTTACTCCGTCTTCACAGATCGTTGGTACCCAGGCTGTATTCAACGTAATCCTTGGCGAGAGATACAAGATGGTAACAAAAGAGACAAAGGATGTACTTTCCGGCAAATACGGTGCTACAGCTAAACCGTTTAACGAAGAAGTACAGAAGAAGTGCATCGGCGATACAACACCGATCACATGCCGCCCGGCTGACCTTCTTGACAATGAGCTGGATAAGCTTGAGAGTGAGATGGCACAGTATAAGGAGCAGGATGAGGATGTTCTGTCCTATGCACTGTTCCCACAGGTTGCAACTGAGTTCTTCAAATATCGTCAGGCTCAGGAGACAAAGGTTGATGAGACAAAAGCAGACACAAAGAACGGAGCATATCCGGTATAATGACATGATGTAACGCTTTAGTTACAGAGTGCTTTCATGACTTTGTAGATTTATAAGGGGGATGGGGTATAAGCAGGCAGAAAGGTCTGCAGGCTTATACAACAACCCCTTGCTTTTTACTATAAAAGTCCCGGACAGCAGCCATGAATGAGCCAGGCTGGCATGAACGAATTCATGGATATTGGATGGGCGAAACAGAAAGTTGAGAATTTATGAGCAGAGTTTTGATCATAGGCGGCGGTGCTGCAGGGATGATGGCAGGAGTTCATGCCGGAAGACTGGGGCATCAGGTCCATATCCTGGAAAAAAATGAAAAACTGGGAAAGAAATTATATATTACAGGAAAAGGCAGGTGTAATGTTACAAATAACTGTGATGTGGAAGAACTTTTTCCTGCAATGATGAGCAATGGTAAGTTCCTGTACAGCGCATTTTATACCTACACCAATCAGGACGTATATACCTTCTTTGAAGAGGCCGGGGTGCCTTTGAAGGTGGAGAGAGGCGGCAGGGTATTTCCTGTGTCAGACCATTCTTCCGATATTATCCGTGCCCTGGAGAATGAACTGAAAAAAGCAGGAGTGCAGATCCATCTGCGTACACAGGTAAAAGCACTGCAGATCAGGGACGATCATGTGTGCGGTGTGATCCTTGATAATGGTAAGTCACTGGAAGCAGATGCGGTGATCGTGGCTACAGGAGGTCTGTCTTATCCGTCTACCGGTTCCACAGGAGACGGGTATCGTTTTGCAAAAGAAGCAGGGCATACCATTACCACGCTTTCTCCCTCACTTGTTCCCTTAAAGACCAAGGAGGATTATATTCCCATGATGCAGGGACTTTCCCTGAAGAATACAGGTCTTATTGTGAAATACGGGAAAAAGGTGGTATATCAGGACTTTGGGGAAATGATGTTTACTCATTTTGGCGTTACCGGACCTATGATCCTTTCTGCCAGTGCCCATCTGGGCAGATACCTTGCAAAGGGAGAAGAACTTCAGGTATATCTTGATCTGAAGCCTGCCCTTTCAAAGGAACAGCTGGATGCCAGGATTCTCCGTGAATTTGAAGGCGGACATAACAAACAGTTTAAGAACGTGATCGGGAACCTGTTTCCTTCTTCACTTACGCCAGTTATGCTGCTTCTTGGCGGGATCCCCGGGGACAAGGTGATCCATGATATATCCAGGGAAGAAAGAATGCATTTTGAAGAAGTAGTGAAGGCCTTTCCTTTTACTGTTACAGGTATGGGGGAGTTTAAGGAAGCGATCATCACAAGAGGCGGCGTTTCTGTAAAGGAGATCGTTCCTCAGACAATGGAATCAAAGAAAATGAAAGGTCTGTATTTTGCAGGAGAGGTACTGGATCTTGATGGCGTTACCGGCGGCTACAATCTTCAGATCGCCTGGTCTACTGCTTATCTGGCAGCACAGGCCATTCCGTAAAATTGAATGAATTAGATGGTTACAAGGAGGAAACTTGAAAATGGGTTTTAATATAGCCATTGACGGACCGGCAGGTGCCGGAAAAAGTACAATTGCCAGGGCTGTGGCAAAAGAGCTTACTTTTATCTACGTAGATACAGGAGCTATGTACCGGGCTGTAGCATTATATCTTATGGAGTTTGGTATCACAGCTGAGCAAAAAGACCAGATCAGTGCAAAATGCCAGGATGCCCATGTTTCTATCCGTTATGTGGGTGGGGAACAGCAGGTATGGCTGAATGACAGGGATGTGAGCAGCCAGATCCGTAAAGAAGAAGTGGGTAATATGGCTTCCGTGGTTTCCGCAGTTCCGGCAGTACGCCAGCATCTGTTCCAGCTGCAGCGTTCTTTGGCTGCTAAGAATAATGTGGTTATGGATGGAAGGGACATTGGTACTACCATACTTCCGGATGCACAGGTAAAGATATTCCTTACTGCCAGCGTAGAAACACGAGGGAAAAGACGTGCCCTGGAGTTAGAAGCCAAGGGAGAAAAACACAGTCTTGAAGAGATCTGCCAGGACATCCGTGACCGGGATCACAGGGATACGACAAGAGAGATATCACCTCTTCGCCAGGCAGAGGATGCCATTCTTGTGGATTCCTCAGATATGACCATTTCTCAGGTAGTGCAGAGGATCATGGATATTTATAAGGAAAAGGCGGCAGACTAAATGAAAGTGGTAACAGCAAAGACTGCAGGCTTCTGTTTCGGCGTACAAAGAGCTGTAGACAAGGTGTATGAGCTGATCAGCGAGGGCGTGTTTCCTATTTACACTCTGGGACCCATTATCCATAATGAAGGTGTAGTTACAGACCTGGAGAAAAAGGGAGTTCAGGTGATCGAAGAAGACCAGCTGAAGACCATCCGGGAGGGAACCATTGTTATCCGCTCCCATGGTGTGGGAAAGGCCGTGTATGATAAGATCAAAGCACAGGGGCTGGATTACGTGGATGTAACCTGTCCGTTTGTATTGAAGATCCACAGGATCGTGGAGCGGGAAAGCCATGCAGGAGCACAGATCGTGATCATCGGTGACCGGGAACATCCTGAGGTACAGGGTATCTGCGGATGGTGCGAAGGACCCTTTACAGTGATCCGTGATCAGAAGGATGCAGAGCAATTCGTACCAATTAAGGACAAAAAGATCTGTGTTGTGTCCCAGACGACATTTAATTACAACAAATTTAAAGATTTAGTTGAAATTCTCGGGAAAAAGAGGTATGATAATACTGTTTTAAATATTCTTAATATTTTAAACACTATTTGTAATGCTACCGAAGAACGGCAGAAAGAAGCAAAACACATAGCCGGAGAGGTAGACACTATGCTGGTTGTTGGCGGCCGACATAGTTCCAATACTCAAAAGCTGTTTGAAATATGTAAAAAGGAATGTGAAAATACTTACTATATACAAACACCTGTAGACTTGGATTCTGAAATGTTCCAATGCAGTAGTTATGTAGGTATTACAGCAGGGGCTTCCACCCCAAAGAAAATTATTGAGGAGGTTCAAGAACATGTCAGAATTAAGTTTTGAACAAATGCTGGAAGATTCCGTAAAAACTATTAGGAATGGAGAGATTGTACAGGGTACTGTCATTGATGTTAAAGAGGACGAGATCATCCTGAATATCGGCTATAAAGCAGACGGTATCATTACAAAGAGCGAGTACTCTAATGATGCAAATGTTGTGCTGACTGAAGTTGTTCATCCAGGCGATGCAATGGAAGCTAAGGTACTGAAAGTCAATGACGGCGAGGGACAGGTTATCCTCACATATAAGAGACTTGCTGCTGAGAAAGGCAACAAACGTCTTGAAGAAGCATTCGAGAGCCAGGAAGTTCTGAAAGCACCTGTAACACAGGTACTTGACGGTGGTTTATGTGTGAATGTAGAGGAGACAAGAGTATTCATTCCTGCCAGCCTTGTATCTGACACATATGAGAAGGATTTATCCAAATATGCAGGCCAGGAGATCGAGTTTGTGATCACTGAGTTCAATCCTAGAAGACGTCGTATCATTGGTAACCGTAAGCAGCTTCTGGTTGCTGAGAAAGCTCAGAAACAGATAGAACTTATGGAGAGAATCAATGTTGGCGATAAGGTAGAAGGTGTTGTTAAGAATGTTACTGATTTCGGTGCATTTATCGACCTTGGCGGAGCTGACGGACTGCTTCACATCTCCGAGATGTCCTGGGGCAGAGTTGAGAATCCTAAGAAGGTATTCACAGTTGGTGAGAAGCTGACTGTTCTGATCAAAGATATCAATGGTGACAAGATTGCCCTTTCTCTGAAGTTCCCTGAGGAGAATCCATGGCTTACAGCTGATGAGAAATTTGCTGTAGGTAATGTGGTAACAGGTAAGGTTGCACGTATGACAGACTTTGGTGCATTTGTTGAACTTGCACCTGGTGTTGACGCTCTTCTTCATGTATCACAGATTTCCCGTGAGCATGTTGCTAAGCCATCTGATGTATTATCCATCGGACAGGAGATCACAGCAAAGGTTGTTGATTTCAATGGTGAGGACAAGAAGATCAGCCTTAGCATGAAAGCACTTGAGAGCGCTGCTCCTGCAGAAGAGGAAGAGCCGGTAGAGGAGTAATCTGATACGCATATTTCCTACAAGTAGAATAAAATAATAGACCGCAGACATTTTAGATGAGTATTCATCTAGTGTGCCTGCGGTTTTTTTTGTGTTGATGAAACAGATGGAGGTGATTCACTTCTGGTTACTGTCCAGGATTTTCATAAGCAATATTTTGAATGATCCAGGGCAGGGTGTGCTCCAGATACTTTTTCTGCATTGCAGGATCTGTGAGAAAAGCCCCTGTACAGTCAAACCAGGTATAACAGTTGCTTTTTGTGGCTGGTTTTCTCAGGCTTTTATCCATAAAGCGGGTCAGGCTTTTGGGCATTACAGTATCTTCTCCTGGAATATAATCATAATCTTTATAGTTGGTATAATACTGCCTTGCTTTTCCCTGATAAGTATTTATCAGAATACGAACGTTTTTTCCTTCTCCTGTAATATAAAAATCCTGGACTTTGTTAGAAAAGGGTACAGGAAGCGGGTGGGGAAGCTCCACAGAAAGGATGAGATTGTCCGATGTACAGTTAAGATCCGTGCATATGTATCTGCCATCCAGAAGGCAGAGATAGGACAGCATTTCATAGACACGGCCAAGCCCCAGAAGATCTTCCTGGTTATGCCCAAGCAGGGCGGAAAGAAGGGAAGGATCCTGTCTTTTGATGTAATCCTTGTACAAATGGATGCATTCACCTCCATTGCAGTGCTGTCTGGTGGAAATACCAAGAAATGCCTCCATCTGTTCCTGCTTCATGCCGGGGAGCTTAAGAAGAGCCTTTACAGGCTTTAATTTCTTATAAAGGTCAATGGAAGGAAGTTCTGTAAAAGGATCTTCCATGTGATAAGCGGCCAGCCGGGCTTTTAGATAAGGCTGGTCAAACTGATCACCGTTATACTGGATGTTGCAGGTGAAGGGTTTCAGAAAGGATGAAAAAGCAGTGAGAAGTTCTTCTTCCTGGCTGGCAGATTCGCCCATCCACTGACACATCTGCCAGGATTCACCGGTATAATACACAGCTCCGATCAAATACAAAAAAGTGGAATTTCGTGATAGTCCGGTAGTTTCGATATCATAAAAAACAGGGTTAAAATCGGAGGTTTGACCAGCGGAATTTGATAATTTTCTGACACACTCAAAGTCCGGAAACCCTTGTAAAATCGGCATTTTTTTAACAATCATCTATCTTGTTCCTTTTCTTGTTTTTTATTTATTATATACAATTTTTTTTGAAAATGGTAGTGAATTTTTTCATAAAATGAGTTATAGTAATAGAAAGAAAAAAGTTATGAAAGGGGAGCATATGTGGAGCTTAACAATTAGAGGCATAGACATGTATCATCTTGTCAGCTGGTTTTTTATATACAGCTTTTTAGGCTGGCTCTGGGAAACCTGTTATGTGTCTGCCAAGAAAAGGGAATGGGTGAACCGTGGATTTATCAACGGTCCTTTTTGTACCATCTACGGATGTGGTGCACTGGCAGTTTACTTGGTGCTGTATCCGTTTCAGGAGAATCTTCTGATCCTGTATTTTGGAGGCGTTGTGGTAGCTACGGCACTGGAATATGTGACAGCTGTTCTGATGGAGAATATTTTCCATACGTCCTGGTGGGATTACAGTGATAAGAAGTTTAATTTCCAGGGACGGATCTGTCTGGGAGCTTCTGTTGGCTGGGGAGTTTTTACAGTGGGGTTATTTAAGATCCTTCATCCTGCAGTAGAGAAGATCGTTACCCTGTATCCCCAGAGGATCGGGGAGATCGCAATTTGTGTGATCGTAGTAGTATATGCGGTTGATTTTGGCTTTTCAGCAGCAGCAGCCTTCCATCTGCGGGATCGTATTCCTGCATGGGAGCAGGCACTGGAGCAGATGCAGGGAGAGCTTCTTCTGAAAGGCAGACAGAGGATGGATGCACTGGAAGAGTCTATGGGGGTTACGAAACAGGCCCTGAAAGAGAAGATATCCTTAAAGCCGGATTATCCGGCAGTGCTTGTGGAGCTTGAGAAGAAAAGATCAGCGATCATGGCTGAGATCAACAAAGAGCTTCAGAAATCCAAGGAAAATATGGCCGGGAAGTTTGGCCATAATATAAAGCGTTTCGTGAAGTCATATCCGAATCTGAACAGAGGCTACAAGCTGCACAGAAAGGGACATAAAGAACACGAGGCTAAATAAAATAAACTGGAGGAGGCAATAAAGAGTATGGGATTATTAACCTTTAAAGGCGGCGTGCATCCTTTTGACGGAAAAGACATGTCAAAAGAATGTCCTACAGAAAAGTATCTGCCTAAAGGAGAACTGGTATATCCAGTTTCCCAGCATATCGGTGCACCGGCCAAGCCGCTGGTAACTAAAGGAGATCATGTGCTGGCAGGTCAGGTCATTGCTGAAGCAGGCGGTTTTGTATCTGCCCCTGTGCATGCATCCGTATCCGGTACAGTAAAGGGGATTGAGCCACGGTTGACCTCGACTGGTTCTATGGTCAGTTCCATTATCATTGAGAATGACGGAGAATATAAAGAAGCAGAATTCGTGCCAGCCAGACTGGAAGATCTGTCCAGAGAAGAGATCCTGGACAGGATCCGTGAAGGCGGCGTTGTGGGTATGGGCGGTGCAGGCTTTCCCACCCAGGTCAAGCTGTCTCCTAAGGATCCTGATAAGATCGAATATATCCTGGTGAACGGGGCAGAATGTGAGCCTTACATTACCAGCGATTACCGCAGGATGATGGACGAGCCGCAGAAGGTGGTGGACGGGCTGAGGATCGTGCTTACCCTTTTTGAACACGCCAAAGGCTGTATTTGTATTGAGGACAACAAGCCGGACTGTATCCAGAAGATGAAGGAGTTGGTACAGGATATTCCCCGGATCGAAGTAAAAGAGCTGATGACAAAATACCCTCAGGGTGGTGAGCGTACTTTGATCTATGCAGTGACTGGCAGAGAGATCAATTCTTCCATGCTCCCGGCAGATGTGGGGTGTGTGGTTGATAACGTAGAGACCATGGTAGCTATCTGTAATGCTGTACTGCTTGGACGTCCGGTTATGAACAGGATCATTACTATTACCGGTGACGGTATCAGCCATCCAGCCCATTATGAAGTGCCTACAGGTACCAATATGGAAGAACTGGTTCAGGCAGCCGGCGGTTTGAAAGAGAATGTTAAGAAAGTGATCTCAGGTGGTCCTATGATGGGATTTGCCATGTTTGATCTTCATGTACCCTGCACGAAGACAAGTTCCGCACTTTTGTGTATGGCAGAGGATCCTGCTTCCGAATCAGAAGCTACTGCATGTATTAACTGCGGACGCTGCGTAAAAGTCTGTCCCGGGCATGTAATGCCTTCAAGACTGGCTACACTGGCCGAGCATGGGGATCTGGAAGGTTTCCAGAAGATGAATGGTATGGAGTGCTGCGAATGTGGCTGCTGCAGCTACATTTGCCCTGCAAAGAGGACACTGACCCAGAGCATTAAGTCCATGCGTAAAATTATTCTTGCAAACCGTAAAAAGAAGTAGAGGGGGCATACATTATGGGAGAAATGTTACATGTGTCATCCAACCCCCATGTAAGGGATCGGATGACAACAGCAAAAATTATGCAGATGGTATTTGTGGCACTGCTTCCGGCAGCGGCAGTAGGGGTATGGAATTTCGGATTCCGGGCTCTCCTTGTGCTGTGTGTGTCTGTTTTGTCCGCAGTCTGTTCTGAGTGGGTTTATGATCATTTCATGCATAAGCCTAATACAGTAAAGGACTGGAGCGCAGCCGTTACAGGGCTTTTGCTTGGAATGAATATGCCGGTTTCCATCCCTTTATGGATCCCGGTGCTTGGAAGTATTTTTGCTATTATTGTTGTGAAGCAGCTGTTTGGAGGCCTGGGGCAGAATTTTATGAATCCTGCACTGGCTGCAAGATGTTTCCTGCTGATCTCTTTTTCTGCAAGAATGACAGATTTTTCTGTTTCTGACAGTTTTAAGGGAGTGGTGGATACAGTTACAGGTGCTACACCTTTGGCTGCATTAAAGGATCATGGCTTTGCTTCAGGCTCTGTTCCTATCAGGAATCTTTTTGTGGGAAATATCCAGGGAACCATTGGCGAAACATCTGCGCTGGCGATCCTTTTAGGCGCAGTGATCCTTCTCACCTTTAAGGTGATCGATCTGAAGATCCCGCTTACATATCTGGGTACATTTTCTGTTTTTGTAATCCTGTACCTGTGTTTTTCGGGAAAGGGCTTTGATATGAATTATCTGTTCAGTGAGCTGTTCTCCGGCGGTCTGATGCTGGGAGCTTGGTTCATGGCAACGGATTATGTAACATCACCGATCACACCAAAGGGGCAGTATGTATACGGTATCTGTCTGGGTATTGTTACCGGTGTGTTCCGTCTGTTCGGTGCTTCTGCAGAGGGCGTTTCCTATGCTATCATTTTCTGCAATCTTCTTGTACCGCAGATCGAACGGTTTACCTGTCCTACCGCCTTTGGAAAAGGAGGGAAAAAACATGAGTAACAGAATCATAAAAGATGCCATTGCCCTGACTGTGATCACACTGATCTCAGGTCTTCTTCTGGGGATCGTACATGATATTACCGCAGATCCTATCGCAAAGCAGGAGGCAAAAGAAAAGTCAGAGGCTTATAAAGCTGTTTTTGCAGATGCAGCCTCTTTTGAGACTGTAACCGATACAGAGGATCCGGATCTGGAAGCTTATCTAGATGAGCAGGGATATTCCGGGGAAAGCATTAATGAAGTAATGCTTGCAAAGGATGATTCCGGCAAGGCACTGGGATATGCCTTTACAGTTACCACCTCCGAAGGATATGGAGGCGATATCAAATTCGCCATGGGTGTAAAGGAAGACGGAACCATGACCGGTATTTCTTTCCTTTCTATCAGCGAGACTGCTGGAATGGGTATGCGTGCAGATACAGACAGTTTTAAGGATCAGTTTAAGGACAGAAAGACAGAGAAGATCACATATACAAAGACAGGAGCGTCCGGGGATGACCAGATCGATGCATTAAGCGGCGCTACCATTACAACAAATGCCATGACAAACGGTGTAAATGCCGGACTGTGTGCATATCGTTATGAGATGCAGCTGGCAGGAGAGGGGGACAATCAGTGATGAAACAGAATTCACCTTCAGAACGGCTTTATAACGGAATCATTAAAGAAAACCCTACATTTGTGCTGATGCTGGGCATGTGTCCTACACTTGCAATCACCACTTCAGCTGTGAATGGTATTGGTATGGGACTTACCACTACAGTGATCCTGGCAGCCTCCAACCTGATGATCTCCCTGCTTCGTAATTTTATTCCGGACAGAGTCAGGATGCCTGCATATATTGTTGTAGTTGCTTCTTTTGTTACAATTGTACAGATGCTTCTTCAGGGCTTTATACCTGCGCTTTATTCTTCCCTTGGTATTTACATTCCACTGATCGTGGTAAACTGTATCATCCTTGGAAGGGCGGAAGCTTATGCTTCCAAGAATCCGCCGGTTGCATCCCTGTTTGATGGTATTGGTATGGGACTTGGTTTTACAGTAAGTATTACATGTATCGGTGCAGTAAGGGAACTGATCGGTGCAGGTGCCCTTTTTGGACACCAGATCATCCCGCTGGCAGATGCTGCAGGCAAAGGCGGCTATCAGCCTATCACTATTTTCGTGCTTGCGCCAGGTGCATTCTTTGTACTTGCTGCCCTTTCAGCAATCCAGAATAAATTTAAGATCGGTGCTGCAAAACGTGGGATCGATCCAAGTAATTCCGGGTCCGGATGCGGCGGTGGATGTGCTGCCTGCGGAAATACCATGTGCAGTGGGAAGGGAGGCAAAGAGTCATGAAAGAAATGCTTTTGATCATTGTAAGTGCAGCTCTTGTAAATAACGTAGTGCTTAGTCAGTTCCTTGGACTGTGTGCATTCCTTGGTGTTTCAAAGACTACAGATACAGCAGCAGGAATGGGTGGGGCAGTTATTTTTGTTATCACTCTGTCCTCCTTTGTTACAAGCCTGATCTACAAGTTTATCCTTGTACCCCTGGATCTGACCTATCTGCAGACCATCGTTTTTATCCTGATCATTGCAGCACTGGTACAGTTTGTGGAGATGTTCCTGAAAAAGAGCATGCCTGCCCTGTATAAGGCTCTTGGCGTGTACCTTCCTCTGATCACTACCAACTGTGCAGTTCTCGGTGTGGCGCTGATCAATGTACAGAAAGATTACGGAATCCTTCAGGGCACTGTAAACGGATTTGCCACTGCAGTTGGATTTACCATTTCCATTGTGCTTATGGCTGGTATCCGTGAGAAAATTGCATACAACAACATTCCAAAGTCATTCCAGGGCTTTCCTATCGTGCTGATCACAGCCGGTCTTATGGCCATTGCATTCTTTGGATTTTCCGGACTGATTTAAGGAGGGGGTAAGATGAATATTGGGGCGATCGTAACAGCAACTGTACTTGTTGCCCTTGTCGGCCTTTTTATCGGTGTTTTTCTGGGGGCTGCAGGGAAGAAGTTTGCTGTGGAAGTAGATGAAAAAGAAGTTGCTATCCGGGAGGCTCTTCCTGGTAATAACTGTGGCGGATGCGGATATCCGGGCTGTGACGGCCTTGCGGCTGCCATTGCAAAAGGAGAAGCACCTGTGAACCGCTGTCCGGTAGGTGGCGAGCCGGTAGGTAAGATCATTGCCGGTATCATGGGACAGGAGGCAGGAAAAAAGTATCCGTCAGACTGCATTTGTAAAGTGTAAGGGTACCTGTGACAAGACAAAGGATTATTACCAGTACACTGGTGTGGAAGACTGCGAAATGATGGCTTTTGTGCCAAATGGCGGGGCAAAGATGTGTACCTATGGCTGTCTTGGCTTTGGAAGCTGCGTCAAGGTCTGTCCTTTTGATGCCATCCATGTGATCGATGGTGTGGCTGTGGTAGACAGGGAAACCTGTAAAGCCTGTGGGAAGTGTGTGGCAAAGTGTCCAAGGCATCTGATCCAGCTGATCCCATATGAACAGCAGATCTTTGTAGGCTGCAGTTCCCATGCGAAAGGCAAGGCAGTGACTACTGCATGTGAAGTTGGCTGTATCGGATGTAAGAAATGTGAGAAGACCTGCCCGAATGGAGCCATCACAGTAACGGATTTCTGTGCACAGATCGATCCTGACAAATGTACAGGCTGTGGTCAGTGTAAAGAAGCATGTCCAAGGGGCATTATCCAGTAGATCAGTGTAAGGGTCTATGACACGCACATCATAAATTATAAAAACATTTAATTAAAGAGTAAAAGACCGGTCCGCAAATCTGTGGGGCCGGTTTTTGGCGTCAGCTGTACATTTTACATGGCATATAAGGTCTGTAATTGAATGAGAGTGGCTGTGGAATGGATATCGCTATCGAATGGATGTTTGCGCTTTTCTTTAAACTGTGGTATGATGAAACAAATTTACGGATTTTAAGGAGCGTTCCATGATTTCATTTGTTAGGGGAAAAGCATCAGATATGACAGAAACCTCTGTGATCCTTGAAAACAATGGTATAGGTTTCGAGATTTTCATGACCGGCAATGACCTTTCCAGGATCCATATAGGGGAAGAATATAAAATTCATACATATTTTCAGGTACGGGAAGACGCTATGGTTCTGTTTGGCTTTCTTCAGAAAGACGATCTTGCCATGTTCAGGCTTTTACTTGGTGTGAATGGCATTGGTCCTAAAGGGGCGCTGGGCGTTCTGTCCGGTCTGTCAGCAGATGAGCTTAGGTTTGCTATTCTGGCAGATGATGCCAAGACTGTTTCAAAGGCCCCCGGTATTGGGAAAAAGACTGCCCAGAAGCTGATCCTGGAGCTTAGGGATAAGTTAAGCCTTGAAGAGGCTTTTGAGCAGAAGCTGGCCCATGAAACGGCTGGAGCAGTAGTATCACCGGATGGTATGACGGATGTCAAGAGAGAGGCAGTGGAAGCATTGACAGCCCTGGGCTACAGCAGTACAGAGGCATATGCTGCAGTGCGCTCTGTAACAGGGGTTAATCTGGAGAATGTGGAAGAGATTCTGAAGGCAGCTCTTAAGAATTTCTGATGTTGGATAAGGGGAACAAGAAATGGAGAACAGGATCATTACCACAGATGTAACAGAAGAAGACTATACGCTGGAGGGCAGTCTTCGTCCAAGGACACTGGATGAGTATATCGGACAGGAAAAGACAAAGAATACCCTGAGGATTTACATAGAAGCAGCCAAGCAAAGACATGATGCTCTGGACCATGTGCTTTTTTACGGACCTCCAGGACTAGGAAAGACTACTCTATCCGGGATTATTGCCAATGAAATGGGTACTCACCTGAAGGTAACATCAGGTCCGGCCATTGAGAAGCCGGGGGAGATGGCTGCTATTTTAAATAACCTTCAAGAGGGCGATGTACTGTTTGTAGACGAGATCCACAGGCTGAACCGGCAGGTGGAAGAGGTTCTTTATCCTGCCATGGAGGATTTTGCCATTGATATTATGATCGGCAAGGGGGCATCAGCCAGATCCATCCGTCTGGATCTTCCAAGATTTACCCTGGTTGGAGCCACTACAAGGGCAGGGCTTTTATCTGCTCCTTTGCGGGATCGTTTTGGAGTAGTACATCATCTGGAATTTTACAGCCAGCAGGAGTTGGCCACCATTGTGATCCGTTCTGCACAGGTGCTGGGTGTGGAGATCGATCCCAAGGGGGCGGCTGAGATCGCCAAGCGTTCCAGAGGTACGCCTCGTCTTGCAAACCGCCTTTTAAAGAGGGTCAGGGATTTTGCACAGGTAAAATATGACGGAAGGATCACTTTGGATGTGGCGAATTTTGCCCTGGATCTGCTGGAAGTGGATTCTTACGGGCTGGACAAGCTGGACCGAAAGATCCTTCAGACCATGATCCAGAACTTTCAGGGAGGCCCTGTTGGCCTGGAAACACTGGCAGCAGCCATTGGAGAAGATGCAGGCACGCTTGAGGATGTATATGAGCCTTATCTTTTGCAAAATGGATTTCTTGGAAGGACGCCAAGAGGCCGTATTGCAACTGCCAGGGCATACGAACATCTGGGCTATCCTCTGCCATCCGAAAAATAATGCTATACATTTTTACTTATTTCGATTATAATAGAACGGCAGAAGTGCCAAACAGAGAAAATATTCCATTTATATTGGTTTAAATGATTACAGATAGAAGAAGAGCAGGAGGCTTGTACGGATGGCGGTCAAGAATACGGCGCAGGTAATTATCGGTGGGAAGATCATTACATTGGGAGGTTACGAATCTTCCGAGTATTTTCAGCAGGTTGCGAATTATATGAACAGGAAGTTGTCAGAGCTTAGCGAGATGCCAGGCTACAGCAGACAGCCTATGGAGACGAAGCATACCCTTCTCAGCCTGAATATTACAGATGACTATTTTAAGGCAAGGAAGCAGGTAGAGACTTATGAACAGGATCTGCAGCAGAAGGATCAGGAGATGTATGATCTGAAGCACGAGCTGATCTCACTGAAAATGCAGATCGAGGAGGCCAGGAAGACAGAGCAGGAAGCGATTGACCAGAAGAACCGCCTGGAAGGCAAAGTAAAGGAACTGGAAAAAGAACTGGATGAAATGCTGAAATAAGAACGAGGGGGATTGCTTACAGGTAATCCTCTTTTTTATAGGAGGGAGCATATTGAGTCAGGACAGGAAGGTTGAACTGCTTGCACCGGCTGGTTCATATCAGGGGTTTGAAGCAGCTTTGGGCGCAGGCGCAGATGCAGTGTATGTAGGGGGTGCCAGGTTTGGCGCCAGGGCCTATGCCAGGAATTTTTCGGATGAAGAACTGCTTCAGGCCATTGACATGGCACATATTTATGGGAAAAAACTGTATCTTACAGTGAATACCCTTTTAAAAAATAAAGAACTTTATGAAGAACTGATCCCTTATCTGCAACCCTTTTACCAGGCGGGCCTGGATGGGGTGATCGTACAGGATTTTGGAGTTTTTGCAGCACTGAAAGAAGCTTTTCCACTGCTGCATCTCCATGCAAGCACCCAGATGGCAGTAACAGGGCCGAAGGGGATGAAATTTCTGGAAAAACAGGGAGCAACCAGAGTGGTGGCAGCCAGGGAGCTTACCCTTCAAGAATTATTCAGGATGCATCAGGAAAGCAGCCTGGAGATCGAAGCCTTTGTACATGGCGCTTTGTGCTACAGCTATTCAGGCCAGTGTCTGATGAGCAGTATTCTTGGAGGCAGAAGCGGCAACAGAGGCAGGTGTGCACAGCCCTGCCGCCTGCCGTATGATACTTCTCTGGACAGAGGAAAGGACTATAAAGGAAAGGGACAGATGTGTCCTTTAAGTCTGAAGGACATTTGCACGATTGAGATACTGCCGGAGATCCTGGAGGCCGGGGTGACCTCTCTTAAGATCGAAGGAAGGATGAAACAGCCGGAATATACAGCCGGAGTGACTGCTGTATATCGGAAATATCTGGATCTTCTGGAAAAGAATGGAAAGGAAGCCTATCAGGTAGAAGAAAAAGATCGGAAATATCTGTTGGATCTGTTTAACAGGGGAGGATCCTGTACAGGCTATTATAAAATGCAGGGCGGCCCTTCCATGATGGCCTTTTCCAATGAAAAGAAAACAGGGGAGGTTTCTCTCCAGCTAAGAAAAAGAAAAGAAAAAATTTATGGGAATTTAATACTTTTTCCCGGAAGTCCTGTTATACTGGAAATAACCTGCCAGGGCAGAACTGTAACAGCCTCTGGCGGAGAGGTCCAGTATGCAAAGAATAATCCTATGGGACAGGAGAGGATCCGGCAGCAGATGGACAAGCTGGGCAATACTCCTTTTATCTGGGAGGATCTGCAGATCCAGATGGATGACAGTATTTTTGTTCCTATGGGTGTGCTGAATCAGGTTCGCAGGGATGCCCTGGGGCAGCTTCAGGAAGAACTGCTTAAGCCATATCGCCGTAGCCTTACCGGGAGGCTTCCATCTGCACCAAAGAGAAATCATAAGGAGAAGTCCCATGTTCCGGGGATCTGTGTATCCTGTGAAGATAAGGATACTGCACAGGCGCTTCTGGAGACGGGAGGATTCCAGGGGATGTATCTGCCATTTGACCTGATGGATGCTTTCCTTAAAAAGGGAATAAGAGAAGGGATTTCCATGTATCTGGCTCTGCCGTATATTACAAGAGGAGAGATGCCGGATCAGGTGAAAGAAAAGATACCAGGATGGCTTGCGGAAGGGATGGCAGGATTTCTTGTACGTAATCTGGAGACATATGCCATGCTGTCAGAAATGGGATATGGAGAAAGATGCAGGATCGACCATACCCTTTATACCTGGAATAACCGGGCTGTGGATTTCTGGAGAGCACAGAATGTACTTGGAAATACAGTGCCTCTGGAATTGAACCAGGGAGAACTGGGGCACAGGGACAACAAGGGCAGCGAGATGCTGGTTTATGGTTATCTGCCACTTATGTATTCCGCACAGTGTGTCCGCAGGAATGTATACACCTGTAAGAAGTCTGCCCACACACAACAGGGGTCAAAGAAAGACAGGGCAGATGTATACCTGAAGGACCGATATGAGAATCTGTTTCCGGTTGTATGTAAGTGCGATCCCTGGAAAACAGGGAATACAGAAGGAAATACGCCCTGTTATAATATCATTTACAATACACTTCCTTTTGGGCTTCTGAAAGAAAGCACGCAGGTGAAAGCTCTTGGTGTTGATTCCATACGCCTTTCCTTTACCATGGAGTCTCCTGTGGAGGCTGTCCGCATTTTAAAGGACTTTACAGCTGCTTACAGGGATGGACAGGTTGTGCCTGACCGGAAGTTTACAAAAGGACATTTTAAAAGAGGAGCCCAGTAAAGGCCTATGATTAATATTATTGTTGAACTGTCAAAATATGTGATCCTGACTTTGATGATCGTATATACCTTTCATTGTTTTTATATGGTGAGAAGGCAGGACAAGGAAGAACAGCGGGAAATGCTCCGCAGACAGCTGATGCTTATATTCTTTATTGATTTTACAGCATTTCTTGTGATCTATCTGAAAACCTTTGAGTTCAGTGTGATCCTGTTCTATGTGGAGATGATGGCATATTTTGCACTGGTACAGATCCTGTACCGGATCATCTACAAGAATGCATCGCTGCTTCTTCTGAATAATATGTGTATGCTGTTAAGCATTGGATTTATCATGCTTTGCAGGCTGGATATCAAGTCAGCGACCAGGCAGCTTCTCATCGTAGCAGCTGGCAGTGTGGCTGCCCTTCTGATACCTGTTATGATCCGTAAGATGAAATTCCTTAAGAATCTGACCTGGGTATATGCAGGGATCGGCGTAGTGCTTCTGGCAGCGGTTTTCCTTCTTGCCCAGACCAGCTACGGAGCAAAGCTTTCCCTGATGGGGATCCAGCCCTCAGAGGCTATCAAGATTTCCTTTGTATTTTTCATGGCAGCTCTTTTGTGGAGGGATGTGACCCTGAAGAAGGTGATCCAGGCTACTGTGATCGCAGGTCTTCATGTGGGGATCCTTGTATTGTCCAGGGATCTGGGAAGCGCAATGATCTTCTTCACTGCTTATCTTGTTATGATCTATGTAGCTACCAAAAGCCCGGCACTTCTGGGCATCGGAGTTGCAGGAGGCAGCGGGGCTGCAGTAGTGGCCTATTTCCTGTTCGGCCATGTGCGCCAGAGAGTAAGTGCATGGAAGGATCCTATGGCTGTCTACAAGAATGAAGGATACCAGATTGTTCAGTCTTTATTTGCCATTGGTACAGGAGGCTGGTTCGGGATGGGATTATGCCAGGGTTCTCCTGAGAAGATTCCGGTAGTGAAGAATGACTTTATCTTCAGTGCCATCTGTGAGGAACTGGGAGGTATTTTTGCAATCTGCCTGATTCTTGTATGTATGAGCTTTTTCCTGATGATCCTGAATATTGCGCTGCAGATCAAGAATCCTTTTTATAAGCTGATCGCACTTGGACTTGGTACGGAATATGCATGTCAGGTGTTCCTTACCATTGGCGGTGTTACCAAATTTATCCCTATGACCGGAGTTACCCTGCCATTGGTGGCTTATGGAGGAAGTTCCGTTGTAAGTACCCTCCTTATGATCGCCATTATCCAGGGAATATATATTTACAGAGAAGACGAGGATGAAGAAATTGAGAGATTCCGAAAAGAAGCGGCAAAAAGAGCTAGAGAAAGAATACAGGCGCAAAGAGAAGGCGATTACTAAGAAAAGAAAGAAGAGAAACCGGGAATACGCCTTTGTTTCCTATTTCTTTGTGGCTGTTTTTGTCAGTATGATCGCATATCTGATCTATTTTAATACTGTAAAAAGTGATGATTTTATCAACAGTCCGTACAATACCAGGCAGGATACCTTTTCTGACCGTGTGGTAAGAGGAAAGATCCTTTCTTCAGACGGACAGGTACTTGCACAGACAAATGTAGCAGAGGATGGCACAGAAGAAAGGTATTATCCTTATTCCAATGTATTTGCACATGTGATTGGATATGATACCAATGGAAAGAGCGGACTGGAGTCTGAGGCTAATTTCTCTCTTTTAAGTTCCCATGCCTTTTTCCTGGATCAAATGAAGAATCAGTTCCTGGATCAGAAAAATATGGGTGATACTGTAGTCTCTACACTGGATTCCAGATTACAGCAGACGGCTTATAATGCCCTTGGGGACAGGAGAGGGGCAGTGGTAGTGCTGGAGGCTTCCACAGGCAAGATCCTGGCAGAGGTAAGCAGACCGGATTTTGATCCGAATACATTGTCACAGAACTGGGATATCCTTGTGAATGATGAGAATGACAGCAGTCTTCTGAACCGTGCCACCAATGGAGCCTATCCTCCTGGTTCTACCTTCAAGATCGTAACAGCACTGGATTACTTCCGTACAAAAGGCACTTTTGAGGGATATTCCTATCTGTGTGAGGGAAGTATTACAGTAGGAGATCATACGATCAAGTGTTACCATGGACATGTTCATGGACAGGAAGACTTTTACAGTGCTTTTGCAAATTCCTGTAACTGTGCGTTTGCAGATATCGGGATCGACCTGGGAGGAGCCTCCCTTCGGAAGACAGCAGAGGATCTTTTGTTTAATAAGGCACTTCCCCTTAATTCCTACAGAAAGAGCAGCTTCACCCTGGATGGAAATTCAGGTACTTCCACAGTGATGCAGACCTCCATCGGACAGGGGGAAACCCTGGTGTCTCCTATGCATATGGCACTGATCACAGCAGCAGTGGCCAATAACGGTGTATTGATGAAACCTTATCTCATCGACCATATTGAGAATGATTCCGGGGATCTGGTAAAAAGGACAGAGAGCAGTACCTACAAAAGGCTGATGTCTTCCAATGAAGCCAATCTTCTTGGGAAGATGATGCGTCAGGTAGTGACCTCAGGTACAGCTTCCGCATTAAGCGGAAAGTCCTATACTGTTGCCGGTAAGACAGGTTCTGCAGAATTTAATGAGCAGGGAGACAGTCATTCCTGGTTTGTGGGTTATACCAATGTAGATGATCCGGAACTGGTGATCGCTGTGATCGTAGAGAACGGCGGAGCAGGAAGTGAAGCGGCAGTACCTATTGCAGGACAGGTTTTTGACGCATATTACGCATCCAAGTAGTTCCTGCCTACAGGTGATATTCCGGGAAGTGCTTTGAGATAGATATGACGAAATCCTCAGACTGCATATAACTTATGGTTGCCAGTAATCTAAAAAAGAGGTATACTATACAGCAGTAAAACACACGCATTACAGGAGGGATTGCAATATGATAGAAGCAACGAGCTGTGGCGGTGTGGTAATTCATCGAGGTAAGATTCTGGCACTTTATAAATCTTACAAAAACCGTTATGAAGGATGGGTATTACCAAAGGGAACAGTGGAGCCGGGAGAGAGTCATGAGCAGACCGCTCTGCGGGAAGTAAAAGAAGAATCAGATGTTAAGGCTTCTATTGTAAAATATATTGGGAAAAGCCAGTATAACTTTACAGTTCCGGAAGATATGGTAAGCAAAGAAGTACATTGGTATCTTATGACGGCTGATAATTATCATAGCAAGCCTCAAAGAGAAGAGTTTTTCGTGGATTCCGGCTATTACAAGTTTCATGAGATTTACCATTTGCTGCGTTTTTCCAATGAGAAGCAGATCGTAGAAAAAGCATACCAGGAGTATCTGGAGATGCGTAGTGCAGGTCTGTGGGCAAAAGGACAGAAATATTTTTAAAGGAGGGACTGCTGCATCCGTGACCAGATCCGTGCAGCGGTCCCTGTTTAAATCATGGATAATGTGGGTATGCTCAGATTACAGACAAAGGGGTGACAGGTTTATGCAGAACTGGATCGAGGACTATTATATAGGAGCAGGGATCAAGAATCCCCAGAAGACCCGTAAGAAGATCGATGCAGGGCGTCTTACAGTAGGTGTGTACCTGATCACTTTGTCCGAGAATCCGGGGAATCTTCTGGAGATCATTCCTGCATCACTTCTGATGCAGAAGACTTATGCCAGGATCTGTCCCACTATTGTAGGCATGGAGAAAGGCAAGGATGCGGCGATAGATATGGCAGCAGGGATCATAAAGGAGATTTATGAGACAACCGGTCAGTTTCAGGTAAGAGAATATTTTAAGAACAGGTGAGCATATGTTACATATATTATGGGCGATCATAAAGTTCATACTGATTCTGGCAGGTATCCTGATCGGACTTGTTCTGGCAGCCATACTTCTGGTGTTATTTTGTCCGGTTCGTTATCGGATTTGTGGAAGCAAAGACCGGGGAGACTGGAAGAATGCCAGAGGAGCAGCAAGGGTCAACTGGCTGCTTGGGCTGGTATCCTTCCGGATCAGTTATCAGGATGGGAAGGAAAGCCACAGTCTGAAGATTGCCGGTATCCCTCTCTTTGGGAAAAAGAAAAAACGAAGAAAAAAGAAGAAAGTCTCCAGACCGAAAGAGTCTTCAGTACCACAGATTGCAGAGTCAGAAAAGATCCGGGGTAAAGAGACTAAGATGCTGTCATCAGCGGAAGATACTCTGGAGTCACGGTCTATAGAGTCTGAAGTGGTCCGGACAGACACAGCTACAGTTCCTGATCACACAGACACAGCTGTAGACCTGGGAAAAGCAAAGACTGTACCTGCAAAGAAACATGAAAAACCTGAACCAATACAAAAACCAGAATCTTCACAAAGACCTGGATTATTCTTCAGGATCAGGGAAAAAATAAAAAAAGTGATCCAGGGGATCAAGGCATTTTTTAAGAAGCTTAAAAATATCAGGAAAGCATTTGCAGATATCCTGGAAAAGATAAAATGGTGGAAGGGTTTTTTAAGATCAGAAGAGATGAAGGAAGCCTTGTGTCTTGTAAAAGAACAGTGCACAGGTCTTCTGAAGCATATATTCCCCACAAGGATCAAAGGAAAGACAGCTTTCGGGTGTGAAGATCCTGCAGTGACAGGAATGGTTCTGGCAGTTCTGGGTATGAGCATTCCCCTTCATAAGAACTGTATCCAGGTTTCGCCTGCCTTTGACAGTGAAGAGAATTTCCTGGAAGGGGAAGTAAGCATGAAAGGACGGATCTACGGGATCGTCCTATTAAGAACAGGAATCCGTATTTATTTTAACAAAAATATAAAGTATATACTTAACCAGTGGAAACATAAGGAGGATCTGAATTATGGAAAATGAAAACAATTTTAAAGAAACTGTCAATTCCCTGTTTAAAGGAATGGATGGCTTTGTGGCAGCCAAGACCGTTGTAGGAGATGCGATCCATGTTGGAGATACCATTATCCTTCCACTGGTGGATGTTTCCTTTGGCGTAGGTGCCGGAGCATTTGCAGGAGATAAGAAGAACAATGGAGGCGGAGGTCTGGCAGGCAAGATGAGTCCATGTGCAGTACTGGTGATCCAGAATGGTACTACAAAGCTTGTCAATGTTAAGAATCAGGATGGACTGACCAAGGTTCTTGATATGGTTCCGGATTTTGTGAACCGCTTTGCACCGGATACAGCTGCTGCCAAAGAAGAGGAAGATCAGGAGTAAGAGATACTAAAATAAAAGGAACCGCATAAGATATAGTAATCCCATAGAAGGAGAGGATAGAGATGAACAGACTGTTAGGACTCATCCTGTTCTTTATAGGGATCGGGATAGTCATTGGGATTCTGGTCACAGAAAGCCTGCTGGTTTTTATGGTGGCAGCGATTTGTATGCTTTGCGGTTATCATATGTTTTGCCATTAAGTTAAAAGATGTGTATCTGGGCCGCATATCCTAAAAGGGGAGAGCGGTCCTTTTATATAATAAAACTGAAAAATGGCAAAAAAATACCCCCGCATCTCTGCGAGGGTAAGGTGTCGTTTAGGCTCTCTCTACATTTCCGGATCTTAAGCAGGAAGTACATACGTACATCTTCTTTGATCCGCCTTCTGTTTTAACTCTGACGGATTTCACGTTAGATTTCCACATCTTATTGGATCTTCTATGGGAATGACTCACATTGTTTCCGAAATGAGCACTTTTTTCACAAATAGCGCATTTAGCCATGATAGCACCTCCTTGACGCTTTTTTTCAACATGTTTTATTTTAACAGATGAAATAGCCTTTTGCAAGTAAAAAAAGGAAAAATATAAAATTATTTCTTGACAAGTTTGTTTCTCCGCTAAAATGTCTTGAAAATAAAAGCTTTTTGATATATGATGGTACGAGTTAAAACTCTATCATTGCGAAATGATATGAAAAAGGGTATAATACAGATACACGAATATGAATTTTATGGAGGTAAACCATATGAATGGACGCATAGATTCCGGATTGGGTCAGATTGTCATTGATACAGATGTAATAGCCACATATGCCGGAAGTGTAGCAGTGGAGTGCTTCGGTATTATCGGTATGGCTGCAGTAAGCATGAAGGATGGTCTTGTTAAGCTGCTTCGTCGGGATTCCCTGAAGCATGGTATTAATGTACGGATCACAGAGGACAACAGGATTCGCCTGGATTTCCATGTTATCGTGGCATACGGCGTGAATATCAGTACGATTGCGGATAATCTTGTCAGCAATGTAAAATATAAAGTAGAAGCTTTCACAGGACTTGAGATTGAGAAGATCAACATTTTCGTAGAAGGCGTGCGTGCCATAGATTAGGATTAAGAGGAGGAACTTGTGGTGAGTAAACAGACCATAGATGCCAATGTACTTTCCAGGATGTTTCTGGCTGGTGCCAAGAACCTGGAAGCGAAGAAAGAATGGATCAACGAATTAAACGTATTTCCTGTACCTGACGGAGATACCGGTACGAATATGACACTGACGATCATGTCTGCAGCATCTGAAGTGGGAAGCATTTCCCAGATGGATATGGAGGTACTGGCAAAGGCCATTTCTTCCGGATCCTTAAGAGGTGCCAGAGGTAATTCCGGTGTGATCCTTTCTCAGCTGCTTCGTGGTTTTACAAGAGGTGTGCGTAAGCTGGAGGAACTGGATGCAGTAGCGATCGCCACAGCAATGGAGAAGGGCGTTGAGACTGCGTACAAGGCAGTTATGAAGCCTAAGGAAGGTACGATCCTGACAGTAGCGAAGGAAGCTGCCATTAAGGCAGGCGAGATTGCAGAGTCAGCAGAGGATCTGGAGCCGTTTTTCCTTGAGATCTTCGATCATGCAGAGAAGACTCTTGCCAAGACACCGGATATGCTTCCTGTACTGAAAGAGGCAGGTGTTGTGGATTCCGGCGGACAGGGACTTCTGGAGGTATTCAGAGGAGCCATTGACGGATTCCTTGGTAAAGAGATTGATTATACAAAGTTTGCAGGATCATCTGCTGGTCCGGCTGTTACAAAGATTTCCCCACAGGCAGAAGCAGACATTAAGTTTGGCTACTGTACAGAGTTTATCATCCTTCTGGACAAGCCGCTGCCGGATGTGGAACTTCACAGCTTTAAGAAATTCCTGAATTCTATTGGTGATTCCATTGTACTTGTAGCAGATGATGAGATTGTAAAGGTACATGTACACACCAATCATCCGGGACAAGCTTTTGAACGTGCACTTACTTATGGCGCACTTTCCCGTATGAAGATTGACAACATGCGTGAAGAGCATCAGGAGAAGCTGATCAAAGATGCTGAGAAGCTTGCAAGGGAACAGGCAGAAGCAGACAAGGCAAAAGAAACCCAGCCTGCAAAGGAAGTTGGATTTATTTCCGTATCTGTAGGAAGCGGACTTTCTGCCATCTTCAAGGATCTTGGTGTTGACTATCTGATCGAAGGCGGACAGACCATGAATCCAAGTACAGAGGATATGCTGAATGCCATTGATCAGGTAAACGCAAAGACGATTTATATTTTCCCGAATAATAAGAATATTGTTCTTGCTGCTAACCAGGCCAGGGATCTGACAGAGGATAAGACCATCATCGTTGTGCCTACAAAGACCATTCCACAGGGTATTTCCGCTTTGATCAGCTTTGTGCCTGAGAAGAGTGCAGAGGAGAATCTGGCTGCCATGACAGAAGCAATCTCCATGGTACAGACAGGCCAGATCACCTATGCTGTACGTGATACCAGACTGGATGAGAAAGAGATCCATGAAGGGGATATCATGGGTATCGGCGATCATGGCATCCTGGCAGTAGGCAAGGGACGTACCAATGTAGCCAAGGATACAGTTGCAGCTATGGCTACAGAGGATGCAGAAGTGATCAGCATTTACTTTGGCGAGGATGTGCCGGAAGAAGAGGCACAGAAGCTGGGTGAAGAGCTTGAAGCAGCATATCCGGATTGTGAAGTAGAGGTAAATATGGGTGGACAGCCTATTTACTATTACATTATTTCTGTAGAGTGATCCGGCAGACAGGAGGACAGGACAATGACGAAACCACTCCGCAGTCTGAAGGGAGTCGGGGAGAAAACAGAAAAGCTTTTTCAGAAGATCGGTGTGATTACAACCCAGGATCTGCTGGAATATTTTCCAAGAAATTATGACGCATATGATGAACCTGTTACCATCGGCAGTCTTTCCAAAGGAGAGACTGCCGCTGTTTCTGGTACGGTAATTTCCAGCGTATACGTAAATAAAGTGCGGAATCTTCAGGTGGTTACAGTTACTGTTGCAGACAACACGGGGAAGCTTCCCATAGCCTGGTTTAATACCCCCTATCTTCGTTCCACGTTAAAAAGGGGCAGCAGCTTTGTGTTCCGTGGGCGGGTAGTGTGGAAGCAGGGCAGGCTTCAGATGGAGCACCCGGAGATTTTTACCCATGGGGCTTATGAAGAAATCCTACACAGTCTGCAGCCAATTTACGGGCTGACTGCAGGGCTTTCCAATAAGACCATTGTAAAACTGGTGCATCAGGCACTGGAAGAAAAAAGCCTTCAGGAAGAATTCCTTCCAGAGGATTTAAGAGAACGGCTTCACCTGACAGATCGGAATTATGCTTTGCAGACCATTCATTTTCCAAAGAATATGGCAGAGCTTCTTACAGCCAGAAAGCGGCTTGTATTTGATGAATTTCTTATGTTTATCCTGGCAGTACAGCAGCTGAAAGAAAAGACAGAGACAGCCAGGAATGCCTTTCCCATGAAGCCAGTGTGGACGACTGAGAATATTATTGACAATCTGCCGTATTCCCTTACAAAGGCTCAGATGAATGTGTGGCATGAGGTGGAGAGGGATCTGTGCAGTCATTCCCTGATGTCCAGACTGATCCAGGGAGATGTGGGAAGCGGTAAGACCATCCTGGCTTTTCTTGCGATGATCCTTACTGTAGAGAACGGCTATCAGGCTGCGTTGATGGTGCCTACAGAAGTGCTGGCCAACCAGCATTTTGAAGCATTTCAGAAGTTACTTAAAGAGCAGAACATTGATTCCTGCAGACCTGTTCTTCTTACAGGTTCTGTGACAGCAGCATCCAAGCGTAAGATCTATCAGGCGATAGATTCAGGAGAAGCCAATGTGATCATTGGCACCCATGCACTGATCCAGGAAAAAGTAACCTATCAGAATCTGGGCCTTGTGATCACAGATGAACAGCACCGCTTCGGAGTGAAACAAAGAGAAGCACTGACAACAAGGGGGGAAGCTCCTCATGTACTTGTTATGAGTGCTACACCTATTCCAAGGACTCTGGCTATTATTTTGTATGGAGATCTGGATATTTCTGTGATTGATGAGCTTCCTGCAGTGCGGCGGCCTATCAAGAACTGTGTGGTGGATACCTCGTACAGGCCGAAAGCCTATTCCTTTATTGAACGGCAGATACGGGAAGGCAGACAGGCGTATATCATCTGTCCCATGGTAGAAGAAAGCGAAGGGATGGATGGAGCCAATGTTACGGATTATACAGCATCCCTGAAAACGATCCTGCCGCCTGATATTTCCGTTGCTGCCCTTCATGGAAAGATGAAGCCCAAAGAAAAGAATGCTATTATGGAGGCCTTTGCAGCCGGGCAGATCCAGGTCCTGGTATCTACGACTGTAGTAGAAGTAGGAGTGAACGTACCTAATGCTACAGTTATGATGGTAGAAAATGCAGAGCGCTTTGGACTTGCCCAGCTGCACCAGCTTCGTGGCCGCGTAGGAAGAGGGGAATACCAGTCCTATTGTATATTTATCCAGGGCAATGAGGAAAAAGAAACTTCCAAGAGACTGGAGATCCTGAACAAATCCAATGACGGATTTTTTATTGCAGGAGAGGATTTAAAGCTTCGCGGGCCGGGAGATCTTTTCGGGATCCGGCAAAGCGGTTTAATGGAATTTAAGATCGGTGATATTTATAATGATGCAGATGTACTGAAGATGGCCAGCGAAGCAGGAGCACAGATCCTGGAACTGGATCCGGAGCTGGATCTGCCACAGCATGCAGGCCTGAAAAGACATATGAGCAGCTATCTGAAGGATCATCTGGAAAACCTGGGATTATAGGAAAAACAAGGATTTTGGCCGGATAATCCCAGGAAAAACGAAAAAACACCTGTACAAAATAAATGAAATATTTCAGAAAAAGAGAAAAAAATGTGCAGAAAGTCCACATATTCAGTGGAAACCAATGGTTATTTCCATAGATAATGCCTGGAAAATCCTTGAATTAAATACAAAATTAACGAATATAGAGCAGATGACCAGATTTTGCGCCGGAAAACCCTAACTTGAAAAAAGAAAAAAACAGTAGTATCCTAGATTAGTAAAAATTAATCTTCACCTTTTAAGGAGGCTATTATATGGCTACAAAGAGAACCGTAAAGAAAGCAGAGACAATGGCTGCCAAGGCTGCTGCAAAGGCTACCGTAAAAGAGGCTGCTGTAAAGCCTGTTGTTAAGGAAACAGCAAAAGAGGTAACTGTAAAAGCTGCAGAGACAGTAAAAGCAGAGCCTGCAAAAGAACCGGTTGTAAAAGAGGCTGCCAAGGTGACTACCGCAGCAAAAGAGACTGAGAAACCTGCTGCAAAGAAAACCACTGCAAAGAAAGCTCCGGCAAAGAAAGTGGCTGCAAAGAAGGAAGTTTCTGCAGATGTTTATGTTCAGTTTATGGGCAGGGAACTGCTTACAAAAGAAATCGTTGCCAATGTTAAGAAAGCATGGGCAGGCATGACAGGTAAAAAGGAAGAAGACATCAAAGAGCTACAGGTTTATGTAAAACCTGAAGAGAACAAAGCTTACTACGTTGTTAATGGAGAAGCTGACGGTAATTACATCGATCTTTAATCCTGTTTTTTACACACATATCCCCGGGTAATCTTCTGGTTTCCCGGGATTTTTTTTGCCAAAAATGAGAAAGTATGTTAATATTTTACGTAAAGCCTTAAAAGATCCGTAAAAAGGATTTTTATGATAGAAAGCAGGCTAGGATAAGAGGAGAGAAAAATTATGCTGAATCAGTTTTCCAGAACCCAGCTTCTTCTGGGAAAAGAAGCCATGGATAAATTACAACAGTCCAGAGTAGCTGTATTTGGGATCGGTGGTGTTGGCGGCTATACAGTAGAGGCACTGGTACGCAGCGGTGTGGGAGCAGTTGACCTGATCGATGATGACAAGGTGTGCCTTACCAATCTGAACCGCCAGATCATTGCTACCAGAAGTACAGTTGGGAAATATAAAGTAGATGTGATGAGAGACAGGATCCTGGATATTAATCCAAAGGTGGAGGTAAATGTTCATAAATGCTTTTATCTTCCGGAGACAAAGGAGGAATTTGACTTTTCACAGTATTCTTATGTGGTAGATGCTGTGGATACAGTAACTGCCAAGCTTCAGCTTGTTATGGAGGCAAAAGAAGCAGGTGTTCCCATTATCAGCAGCATGGGAGCTGGGAATAAGCTGGATCCATCTGCTTTTCAGGTGGCAGATATTTACAAAACTTCCGTGTGCCCGCTGGCAAAGGTAATGCGCCGGGAATTAAAAAAGCGTGGCATTAAAAAATTGAAAGTGGTTTATTCACAGGAACAGCCTACCCGTCCATTGGAGGATATGTCCATCAGCTGCAGGAACCACTGTATCTGTCCACCAGGAGCAGCCCATAAATGTACAGAACGCCGGGATATTCCAGGATCTGTGGCATTTGTGCCTTCTGTGGTGGGGCTGATCATTGCGGGAGAGGTTATCAAGGATCTGGTGAAATAAGCAGAGCTTACTGTAAATGGAGAAATCAGTAAACAGGTAAGTTACATTTTATCGTAAAAAATCGACTTGACATAAGATATAGGGGATAGTACGATTTATATTAGAGATGCTGTCTGTATAGATCAGCAGACAGTACAGCTATTGAAAGAGAGGGTTTTTACGAATGGGAAAAGAACACGAAGAGCAGATCAGAATTGTACAGGAGACTGTGGCAGGTAAAGAGATCACCTTTGCCCATGTAATGGGCGGCCCGGCACCTGTGATCTACCAGAAGCTGGGACTGAATCCACAGCTGGATTACAGATCCTCTGCTATTGGGATCATGAATATGACACCACCGGAGTCTGCAGTGATCGCATCTGATATTGCAGTGAAAAGTGGCAATGTATATCTTGGATTTGCAGACCGCTTTACAGGTACGCTGATCATTACAGGGGAGATCTCAGATGTGATCTCCGCACTGACAGAGATCGTGGATTATTTCAGGGATTCTCTGGGATATGTGGTATGCAATATTACAAAAAGATAGGAAGTGGTTCCATGAGTTCAATGACAAAAGAAGAGCTTCTGGAGAGGATCTTCCATGAAGATTATGAGAAACTGAAAGGGAAAAAGCTGCGTATGACCCGGGTAAGAGTACCTGGCAAGGAAGTATGCCTGGCACATATTATCAGTTCTTCCCAGACCAGCATTTACCAGAATCTGGGACTTCATATCGGTGTTCATGAAGGGGAGGATCATACGGGAGAATCCATTGGCATGATTCGTTTCACTCCCTGGGAAGCCGTTGTGGTAGCCGCAGATGTGGCAGTAAAAAGTGCAGATGTGCAGATTAGTTTTATGGACCGGTTCTGTGGTTCACTGATCATTACCGGAGGGTTAAGCCAGGTTGAAACTGCTGTAGAGTCTGTGGTGAAATTTTTTGATGAAGTTCTGGGATTTAAGACCTGCTCCATCCACAAAAGCTAGGGAGGCAGTATGAGAAAATTATTTTTGATGGGCAGAAGTGAAGCCGGGAAAACCTCCCTGACCCAGGCACTGAAAGGGGAAGAACTTCATTATAAGAAGACCCAGTACACAAAATCAGATGAGGATACCATCGATTCCCCGGGGGAATATGCAGAGTCCAAGCGGTTCAGCGTAGGACTGGCCTGCTTTTCCTTTGAAGCAGATGTGGTAGGGATCGTACAGGCTGCAGATGAGCCGTTTAATCTTTTTGGGGAGGGATGCCAGTCCTTTATTCTGCGCCCTCTTATTGGAATCATCACTAAGATTGATTCCCCTTATGCCAACATTCCTATGGTTCGCCAGTGGCTGGAGAATGCAGGCTGTGAACGGATTTTTCTTGTAAATAATGTTACCCGTGAAGGGATCGATGAGCTTCTTGATTATCTTTCCCAGGATACACCTAAGCTGACCATGGAAGAGGCCAGATACAGGCAGAGTCTGGGGTTGAATGAATGGGATCCTCTTCCACAGGAGACAAAGAATGCGGATCCGTCCCAATGTTGACATAAAAAATACGAACTGCTATAATATAACAATTATAAATTACCAGGCGTGGTCAGATCCAAGAGATCTGTTAAAGGAAATCCGGTGTGATTCCGGAACCGTTTCACTGTGTGAGATGCCGGGAGGCATTTTGAGTCAGCATATCCAACACGTTGTTAAGAGGACAGAGGCTTGCGGCAGACCGTAGGGCTCTGTTTTTGTTATCCATTTTACCTGTAAAAGGATTTTGTGAGGGAAAACAGGGAGAAAATACCAGGAGAGACCAGCTTATATATGTACACAGATCAGAATACACCGGGATGGAATACATTAAGGTTCGATTCCCGTACCTATACATTTCAGGACGCAAAAAAAGAAAAAGCCCAGTGCGGAGTGATTCCGCCGGAATATATTTTTATTGATGACAAATGTTTTATGGAAAATGGAAAGATCAAAGAAGTGGTGCTTCCGCCAAAATGCAGGATCATCGGGAAGCAGGCCTTTGAAGGCTGCCAGTTCCGTAAATCTGTCCAGTTTCCTGATACCTTAAAAGAGATCAAAAAGAGGGCTTTTGCAGAGAATCACAATCTCCGTCAGACAGTATTTCCCCCATCTTTGGAAATCCTTGGAGCACAGGCCTACAGAGAATGTAATAACCTGAAGAAAGCAGTATTTCCCCAGGGATCCAGATGCACACAGATTCCAGAAGGGGCTTTTGATTCTTGTGTGCGGCTGAATGAAGTGGTTCTGCCGGAGAGATTGCGTGTGATCGATAAGATGGCTTTTTACAGATGTAAGGAGTTAAGGCAGATCCGGCTTCCTTCTTCTGTTCGTTTTATCGGGGAACAGGCCTTCTATTTCTGTGGACTTGAAGAACTGACTTTGTCTCAGGGGATCACAGAGATTGGGGACAGTGCATTTTTCAGATGTAAGAACCTGCGTCATGTGAGGATCCCGGAAAGCGTGCGGACCCTGGGACGTTGGGTATTTCATGGCTGCAGCAGACTGGAATATCTGGATATTTTCCATGATCCTGAGTATGTTGGCCCATGGATCGTGAATAAAAGCTGTACCATCCGATGCAGGAAGGGCAGCAAAATGGATGCTTATTGCGATGAGTATGAATTAAAAAGGGAGTATATCTGTGAAGAAGACCGAAAGGAAGGCTGAAGCCTTTGAGGCAGCGGATACCTTTTCCAGGTGTCATCCGCTGCTGAATTTCTTTTATTTTGCTGTTGTGCTCATATTTACCATGTTCAGCCAGCATCCGCTGGTTCTTGCTGTTTCCTATGCAGGGGCAGTAAGCTATGGGATATTGCTGAACGGAGCCGGGAAAACATTAAAGCAAAGCTTTCTTTTTACATTGCCGGCTCTTTTGATCATAGCTCTTCTGAATCCGATGTTCAACCATTATGGTGTTACCATGCTTTATTATATAGAAAGCAGTGGGAACTGGGTAACACTTGAAGCACTGGTATACGGTGTTGTGCTTGGTGCTGTGATGTTTGTGGTGATCCAGTGGTTTTCCTGCTACAATCAGGTGATGACCAGTGATAAGTTTATTTATCTGTTTGGCAGGATCATACCAGCCTTGTCACTGGTGCTGTCCATGGCTCTTCGGTTTGTGCCGGAGTTCCTTCACCAGTTGAAGGTGATTCGTAACGGGCAGAAAGGAATGGGAAGAGATGTGTCTGAAGGGAATCTGTTCCGGCGTATCCGGTATGGGCTGAATATCCTGTCCATTTTGATCACCTGGGCGCTGGAGAATGCCATCGAAACTTCTGATTCCATGAAAAGCAGAGGGTACGGCCTGCCTGGGCGGACTGCTTTTTCCATATATCGTTTTACAAACAGAGACAAAGTCCTTGGGGCAGGCATGGCTGCGTTATTTCTGATTTTTACAACAGGGATTGCTAAAGGGGCAGCTTATGCCTCCTATAATCCACGGATCCTGCTGGCAGGTTTTACGATCCAGGGCAGGACTGCGCCGATTTTGGCCGGCGGCCTTTTAACTGCTGCCACTTATCTGTGCTTTGGCCTGTTTTGTTTTTTGCCTGTGATCCTTGAGATTACAGAACAGATACGCCTGAAAAACAGCCGAAAGCATGCAGGCGCAGATATCGGCATGACTTACCGGCGGATTTATGAAGAACTGGAACAGGAAGGATAAGACTTATGAATATTGTGGAAATACGTGACTTTTGCTTTGCCTATCCGGACAGTTCCAGGAATGTGCTGGATCACACAAAGCTGAATATAAAAGAGGGCACTTTAAACATTATCTGCGGCAGAAGCGGATGTGGGAAAAGTACCCTTTTGCGTCATTTAAAATCAGCCCTTGCCCCATATGGAAAAACGGAAGGGGAGATCCTTTATAAAGGGAAAAGCCTGGCAAAGACAGATCACAGGACGCAAAGCCAGGAGATCGGTTTTGTGATGCAGAATCCAGACAATCAGATCGTAACAGATAAGGTATGGCATGAACTGGCCTTTGGTCTGGAAAGCCTTGGATGTGACAATGGGACTATCCGGCTCCGTGTGGCAGAGATGGCCAGTTATTTTGGCATTCATCAGTGGTTTTATAAAAATGTATCCGAATTATCCGGAGGTCAGAAACAGCTTCTGAATCTGGCAGCAGTGATGGCTATGCATCCTTCCCTTCTGATCCTGGATGAACCTACCTCCCAGCTGGATCCTATTGCAGCTTCTGATTTTCTTGAAACAGTAAAAAAGATCAACCGTGATATCGGCACTACCGTGATCCTTACAGAACACAGACTACAGGAGATCCTTCCCTATACAGATCAGGTCTATGTAATGTCAGAGGGTCAGATACAGATGCAGGGCACGCCTGGGGAGGTTGGAGCAGGCCTTCGTAAGGCTGACAGGGGAATGTTTCTTTCTATGCCTGTGCCTGTACAGATATTCAGTGCAGTGGAAGGGACAGGAGAATGTCCCCTTACCGTAAGCCAGGGAAGAAAATGGCTGGGTGAGTATGTAAAAGAGCATCCCAAGATCACTACAGGCATAAGGAAAGCGAAAGCACCTTCAGGTTCTGCAGAGCCTGCTATCCAGGTAAAAGATCTGTGGTTCCGCTATGAAAAGGACAGTCCGGATGTAGTCAGGGATCTTTCCTTTCAGATCAATAAGGGGGAATTTTATGCACTTGTAGGAGGAAATGGTACAGGAAAAAGCACCACTTTATCCCTTCTGTCAAGAGTGAATCAGCCATACAGAGGAAGGATCCGCCTGGAGGGCAGGGATCTTCGTTCTTACAAGGATAAAGAATTGTATTTTGGCTGTCTGGGAGTGCTTCCCCAGAATCCTCAGAATATTTTCCTGAAGAAAACCGTACTGGAGGATCTGTATTCCGTGATCGGCGGGAAGAAAGAGCATATGTCCCTGGAATACCAGTCCCATATGAAAAAAGAAAAAGCAATTGAAGGGATTGTAAGCCTGACAAAGCTGGAGGGACTTCTGGATCGTCATCCTTATGATTTAAGCGGCGGAGAGCAGCAAAGGCTTGCCCTTGCCAAAGTACTTCTTCTGCGGCCACGTATCCTTCTGATGGATGAGCCTACAAAGGGAATGGATGGCGAATATAAGGAAGAACTTGGCAAAATACTGAAAAAGCTTCAGTCTCACGGAATGACCATATTTATGATTTCTCATGACATCGAGTTTGTGGCAGAGTATGCGGACAGGGTTGGATTATTTTTTGAAGGAAATATTGTAACAGAGAATGATGCAAAAAGCTTTTTTGCAGGAAATAATTTCTATACAACAGCAGCCAACCGGATGGCAAGACAGTATTTTCCGGACGCAGTAACTGGAAAGGATGTGATTGCATGCTTACAGAACAGGAATTAGACCATTTACTGGACAGCTTTCTTGCACAACCGGAAGAAAATGGGGATCATAGTGCGAATTTAAGTAATGAAGAAGAGGATCTGGAGGAATATCAGCTGCCATCAGACGGGCTGATCATCCGGCAGATGGAAAAAGAGGGCAAGGTAGGGCGGCGTACCTGGTTTGCCCTTGTGCTGATGCTTCTGGTAGTACCGGCTCTTTTATATCTGTCTGTGCGGATCTTCCATGGGAAGAAATATATGATCAGCAGTCTGATCGTTGTATTTGCAGCTATGCTTCCTTTTTTTATGATGTTTGAAGGCAGGAAACCAAAGGCAAGGGAGATCATGGTGATCGCTGTGCTGGCTGCCCTTGGAGTAGCTGGAAGGGCTGCCTTTTTCATGGTGCCAAGCTTTAAGCCTGTGGCTGCTTTTGTGATCCTTACCGGGATTTCCTTTGGAGGTGAGGCAGGTTTTCTGGTAGGCTGCCTGATCATGCTGATCTCCAATATGTTTATGGGACAGGGACCCTGGACACCATGGCAGATGTTTTCCTTTGGGATCATTGGCTTTCTTGCAGGGATCCTGTACAAAAAAGGCATCCTGAAAGCCAGGAAGATAGACCTATGTATTTATGGTTTTTTAAGCGTAGTGCTGATCTATGGGGGGATTATGAACCCGGCCAGCATCCTTATGGCATATGGGTATATTACAAAAGAAAGCCTGATCGCGTTTTATATTTCAGGGATCCCGGTGGATCTGGTACATGCTGCTTCCACAGTGATCTTTTTGTGTATCTTAAGCCGTCCCCTTCTTACAAAGCTGGAAAGGATCAAGGTAAAATACGGGCTAATACAGCGGTGAAATGAGGTAAAATTAATATATGATATATATCAGCCATTTACTTCCGGATGACCAGATGGAGGAGCTGATCCGGCAGACTGGGATGGGAGTGGAAAGCATCGATTTTTCAATTTCAGATAATCTGGATCGTTTTTCAGAATCCATAGATGCATACAGGGAAAAATTAAAAAGGATGGGAACAAAGGAATTGACTCTTCATGGCTCTTTCCTGGATGTGAATCCGGCTGCCTATGACAGTCTTGTACGGGAAGCGACTATGAAGCGGTTCTCCCAGTGTTATCAGGCAGGGCTTCTTCTTGGTGCAAAAAAGATCGTTTTCCATTCCGGGATGAATCCTTATGTATATTATAAACAGGGCTGGGCAGACCAGGTCAGCCGGTTTTTCAGTGAGTTTATGGAGAGCAGGCAGGAACTGGAAGTGGTTCTTGAGAATGTTTTTGATGATGACTGGGAATTACTGTTAGATGTATACCGCAAAGTGGATCGTCCTAATTTCAAACTGTGTCTGGACATTGGACATGCACACTGCTATTCGTCTGTGGATGTGATAGACTGGGCAAAAGCTCTTGCCCCTTATGTGACTCATGTACATGTACACGATAATCTTGGGGACAGGGATGCCCATATTGGCCTTGGACGGGGGAATCTCCCCTATCGGCAGGTGTTGGAAGCCCTGCCTCTTACAGAAGAACGGACATGGACCATTGAATGTATGAAAAAAGAGGATGTACAGCTTTGCTGGGAGAAGATCAGATCACTGGAAGGAGGAGCCTTAAAATGATCAGGGAATACAAAATAAGAAAATGGCTTCTGATCGGTACGCTGTCTGCAGCCATGCTTACAGGCTGTGGGAAAAGCAGTAATACACCGGAAGATGCCATCAAGAAAACAGCTGCTTATGAAATGGAAACGGTTACTTCCCCTGAATCCAATACCCTTGGAGGAGAGTGGACGGTGATGGCACTTGCCAGATCCGGTGTAGAGGTGGAGGATTCCTATTATGAAAAATACAGGGCAAACCTGGAAAAAAGGGTAAAGGAACAGGAGGGTATCTTAAGCGATAACCGTTATACAGAATATTCCAGAGTTACCCTTGCCCTGACAGCCATCGGGGATAACCCGGAGGATGTGGCAGGCTATGACATTAAAAAGCCATTGGAAGATTATGATACAGTAGTTTCACAGGGATTGAACGGCGCAGTCTTCGCCCTTCTTGCCCTGAATGCAGACCGCTCAGATGTGGATGGACAGCTGCAGCAGAAGTATCTGGATTTTATCCTTGAAAAAGAAAAGCCGGAGGGAGGTTTTTCTTTAAGTGAAAATACAGATACAGCAGATGTGGATATTACTGCAATGACCCTTACCTGTCTGGAGCCTTACCAGCAGGATAAGGATATAAAAGAAACCATTGAGAAGGGGATCACTTTCCTGGCAGATGCCCAGGATAAGGATGGAGGATATACGGCTTATGGGGCAAAAAGCTCAGAATCCATTTCCCAGACAGTGATCGCTCTTTCCACATATGGAGTAGACTGTAATGAGGACAGCCGGTTTAAAAAAGACGGGAAAGGTCTTTATGACAGGCTGATGGAGTTCGCAAAGGATGATGGTGGTTTTGCCCATATCCCGGACGAAGATGCGGATCCTATGGCAACAGATCAGGCTTTCTGCGCCCTGGCGGCCTATCACAGATTACAGGAAAAACAAAACAGCTTTTATAATATGACTGATAACAAATAGAAGCAGAAGAGACGGACATCATACAGGAGCAGGTAAGGAGGAGAGGATATTGGCTGACAAGATCACCCTGTTGCAGGAACAGCTGGGGAAAATCATAAAAGGGAAGAAGCAGATCACAGACAAAATGCTGATGGCAGTGCTGGCAAAGGGGCATATCCTGCTGGAGGATGGCAGGTTCAGCAGGTATATGTATCCGATGCAGTGCTGGATTATGCTGCTTCTCTTGCAGAGGCTACCAGGGCAGATGAGATGATCACTTTAGGCTTAAGCCCCAGAGGTACCCTTGCCCTGATGCGTATGGCAAAGGCATATGCCTTTATGGAGGGCAGGGATTTTGTGGTGCCAAAGGATGTACAGGCAGTATTTGGGGATGTGGCAGGCCACAGGATGGTGCTGGATTCCAAAGCCAGGTATGAGGACAAAAGCCCAAGACAGATCCTGGAACAGATCCTTTTACAGGTGCCTGTGCCAAGGGTGGACGGATGATGAAAAGCAGGCTGATCTGGCTTCTGTGGCTGGCAGGCATAGCAGCTGCAGCAGTATTTACAGGGGAATATCTGTATATGGTCCTTCTTCTTATTTTTTGCGTGGCACTGGTAATGTCCGGGCTTTTTCTCATCGGTACAGGGCGTAAGGTGCAGGTGCAGATCCTGCTTCCAAGAGCATCAGAACGAGGCAGTGAATTTACAGGAAAGATCCGGCTTCAGAATCTTTCTGTATTGCCTGTTTTTGCAGGAAAAGGAAAGCTATGGTGGGAGAATTCTCTGACTGGGGAAAAGGGATGGCTGACCGTAAGCTGTTCTTTAAGAAGTAAGGGGGATCTGACTCTTGAATTTCAGGGAGAAAGCCAGTGGTGCGGATGTGTTGCCTTTACCTTTAAGGAATGGTATTGTCAGGATCTTTTCCATGTTTTTTCCGGGAAAAGGCAGGCAAAGGAAAGTAATGCAGTGGTTGTTATGCCTGACAGGCAGAAAAAGGGATTTTCCTTTCTTGCAGGGGAAGGCTTTGACATGGAAAGCTTCCGTTATTCAGGAAAGCGTCCTGGTGAGGATCCGGGAGAGACATTTGATATCCGGACATACAGGCCAGGAGACAATATCCGCCAGATCCACTGGAAGCTTACAGGCAAGCTGGATGATGTGATGATCCGGGAAAAAAGTTATCCTGTAGATGATACAGTGTTGCTTCTGGCAGAAAGCTTTCAGAAAAAGCGAAACCCATTATGGGCAGAAACAGCAGCAGAGGTATTTGCTGCTATTTTGGAAGATTTTATGGAGCGTAAGATTTCCGGTCAGGCGGCAGTTTATGATAAAAATGCAGGAAGAATACATATACAGAAGATCCGTACCCGGGAAGATGTGGAAAGCGTTCTTTATCTTTTCCTGCAAAGCGGCGGAGTTAAGGATAAGCCGGTGGTTGTGCAGGAATACCTGGAAAATCCGGGTACTGTGAAATTTGCAGAGTATATCTATCTTACAGGGGAGCCAGAGGATCTGTCCATGCAGCTTCTTAATGGGCGGGGACAGGTTACAGTCATCCAGTGTGGCGGCAAAGGCTCAGACAGCGAAGGAGTTCAGATCACATGGAAGTTTGGCTTACAACGCCAGGACAAAGACAAAAAACAAAATACAGACAACAGCTGCCCGGTATTCTGCTGGAAACTGGGCTGATCCTGGGGATCTGTGGCGCAGGGATTCTTTTGCTTCTTGAGATGCTCACAGGGTCTGCAGACAGACTGCCTTTTTTGTGCAGTGTGTTTTTTACAGCACTTGTCTGCTTTTTTACAGGAACGATGGGAAAAGGCAGACAGATCATGGGAATCCTGCTTTTTGTTCTTGCAGGTGCATGTGTTTTTTATTTCTGCAGATTTTTGCTGGCAGGAGCAGTGCTGTTCTGGAACAAAGGAGCGGATCTGCTTGGCAACAGTGCAGGGATCTACCTTGTACGGTATCAGGCTATAACGGACATAGATTCGGATCTGGCAGTGATGGTTTTCCTTGTTTGCCTTGGAATGGCAGCAGGAGTGGCCGGTTATCTGCTGTTTCGCTGGCGGATCAGCCTGCTTTTGGTTTTACTGGGGCTTGTTCCTGCTGTGGTGATGGTGGTTACTGGCAGCTTTCCAGGCAGAAGTCTTTTTATTGTTTTTTATTTTACATTGGTGCTTGGACTGATCCGGATGCATACAGATAAAGGAACTGTTATGCAGACCTGGATTTGGGGTGAAGGGATACTTTACCTGGCGGCTGTGGCCCTGGCAGCAGGACTGATCCTTGTAAGAATGCTTCCACAGGAGGAATATCAGGATCTGAAAGTGGTTTCTGATGCAAAGGAAAAAGCAGGGGAAGCCCTTTATGATCTTCGCTACAAAAAAGGGCAGACTGGTGGCCTCACAGGTGGAAATCTGAAAAATACAGGGAACATGGCCAGTTCAGAGGAAACGGTTCTGAAAGTTTCCATGGAGGAACTTCAGCCTATGTATCTGCGTGGCTTTGTTGGTTCCAGATATGATGGAAGCAGCTGGAAAAGCACAGATTTTGCCAGTGCTTATGAAGAACGGAATCTTTTTTACTGGCTGCATCAGAAAGGATTTTATGGGGAAACGCAGCTTGCCAGTGGGGCAGGGCTTACAGATACAGGTATGAAAAGCCAGAAGGTTCATGTGGAGAATCTGGCAGCTGACAGCCGGTATCTTTATACACCATATGAAATGCAGCAGCTTCCGGATGGTCATGAAGGGGAAGATGGCTTTGCAGACAGTACAGTTGGTGCAAAAGGCTTTTTTGGTGAACGTGACTATTTTTTTACAGCTGTGCAGCCTTTGACCAGTCAGTTTACGGATCTGGGAGCACAGGTGTACCAGCTGCTTGCTTCCGGGAAGGATACCGATTACAGGCAGGCTGAAAGCTATTATAATGCTTTTGTTTATGCTAATGACACACAGCTTCCAGCAGCTCTTGAAAGCCTGTTTAAGCAGGAACTGGGAGAGGCTGGAGACCGAAGTGAGGGACATACAGATTATTATACAGCGATTACCAGGATCCGTACTTATCTGGAAAAACATATGACCTACAGCAGTGCACCGGATCCATATAGCGGCAGCGGGGATTTTACCCGGGAATTTCTGGAAGATAAAAAGATTGGCTGCGATGTACATTTTGCTACAGCAGCTGCTTTAATGTTCCGGTATTACGGCATTCCATCCAGACATGTGGAAGGATACCTTGTCACGCCTGCAGACATTCAGGATAAAAAATCAGGAGAAACCCTGGACATTCCCGGGAAAAACGGCCACGCCTGGACAGAGATCTATATTGACGGACTTGGATGGGTGCCTGTGGAAATGACTCCTGAATATTATGGGGTTATGGATGAGGCTGACCTGAAAACAGGTCTGGAAGCAAAAGGCAGACAGGCAAAGGCTGTACCAGAAGAAGCACAGACAGAGCAGGAAGAGGAAAATATACAGACTCATTGGAGCCTGCAGCTTGCCTTGTTTGGCATTGAGAAGTTTTTCCTTCTCTTTCTGGCTGTTTTTGATGCTTTCTGTGTGGTTTTTATCCTTACAGTGGTTATGCTTCGGATACAGGCCTTATACATGCGAAGAAAGCGGTTTTCCAATAAGGATGAAAAGAAAGCCCTTTGTGCAATGGCAGGGTATGCACAGGATCTTTACAGTAAAGGTGAGGCAGGGTATTCCAAAGAGGCAGAAGAACTGTATCAGCAGGTTTATCAGGCAGGACAGAAGGCTGCTTTTAGCCCTCATAGTATACAGTTTAAGGAGCAGGAAGCCTGCAGGGAATGTATCCGGATCCTGAAAAAAGAATTAAAGAAACAGAACAACTGGTTTGAAAACTGGGTTATGAAATATATTGAAAGGCTTTATTAGGAACAGGAATGAAAAAGGAGAACAGGAGAAAAAGATGGAAAAACAGAATATGGACAGGTTTCCTTCCTCTGGCATTTCTCGCATTTTTTCTGATGGTGCTTTTTACAGGGATCCGTCAGGAAAAACAGGAGATCCAGACAGATCCTATTCAGGGGATCATTGCTGACAGTTCCTTAAAGGGATATCTTGGAAAGGGCTATGCTTACGGAGGCCAGGAAGAAGGAAACAGTGAGGGAGAACAGGATTTCACCCAACAGGCTCAGACTCTGCCTGAACCTACGGTAACACCTCCTGAGGAAAAGATAACATCTACTCCTGTGCCTACTGTGGAGCCTGCAAAGCCTGAGGAAGAAAAAAAGGAAAATACGGATATAACGCCTTCTCTGGCACCGGATACGTCTTCCCAGCCGGATCCGGATTCCCAGACAAACACGGTTGTGTATAATCCTTCAGGGGAAGATGATAATAAAACACCTGGGGAAAATGCTTCTGATGGGAATGATGACCGTAATCAGAATGGAGCACAGGTGCCGGTAACGCCTGCTCCTACAGCTGCACCTACACCTACGCCGGTGCCCGAGGAGCCGGTGAACCAGTATCCTACAGTTGCCACAGACCTGACTGATGGAGAAACAGTGAATGCTTCTTACCGTACTTTTTATGTACAGGCAAAGGACTGGTATGGTAACAGTCTTTCGGCTTCTGCAATTCAGGTTACAGGGAACGGACAGCATCTTTCTTCCAGAGGAGAGCCTTCCCAGGGAATCTTTGCCTATCGTCTTGATCTGGCAGAAGGAGCAAACATCATAGAGATCAGTGCCACAGATGAGGAAGGCAGATGTACAACCCTTCCTGTGTTTACCATTTACAAAGGCTCAGAGGAGGATCAGCAGCCTGCAGGTTCTGTAACCATCAGCATTGAAGCCGGGACCATAGGGCTTGGCACCATTGTTCCTGCCACTTCTGTAGAATTTTATCAGGGAGAACAGCTATCATCCGTACTTTTAAGATTTTTACAGGCCCAGGGCTTTGACTGGCGAAATGACGGTGATGTTGCCGGAGGTTTTTATCTGAAAGCTATAGGAAGAGGCGGGATTGCTGCAGGTGCTGCCATTCCCCAGGACCTGATGGACCATCTGGTAGCTGCCAACTGTCAGTTGTCCCAGCATGATGCCAACTGGATCGGGGAATTTGATTTTACAATGGAATCTGGCTGGCTGTATTTTGTAAATGGAGAATACATGAATGTGGGAATGTCATCTTATTTCCCGGCAGATGGTGATGAGATACGACTTCGATTTTCCCTGTATTCTGGTGCAGACGTAGGCGCCGGGCAATCAGGAGAAACATGGGGGGATTGGTAATGAAACGATTTTTAACAGCAGGGCTTCTCGTAGCTTCTTTCCTTCTTGAGCCTACGGAAATCCCGCAGCCAACGGAAGCACCGGTACTAACAGAAGCACCAGAGCCAACAGAAGCGCCGGTGCCCACAGAGAGTCCCACACCAACGGAATCACCGGTACCAACAGAAACTCCGGCACCAACAGAGGCGCCGCTTCCAACAGAAACTCCTGTGCCTACACAGGAACCAGTGCCCACAGAGACACCTGTACTTCAGGCCTTATATGTGTCCAGCTCGGATACTTACGGCAAAGGGATATTGAAACTGGCCCCCCAGCTGTCTTTGGAGCATGACAGATATAAAGCGGTTTATGAGGGAGAGCGAAAAAGCCTGAATCTGTGGCCTGAGGCATCAGAAGGGTGCCAGATTGATGTGTACGCATTAAGTGGTGTGAAAGCGTCCATTGTAGAAAAGGATGAATCCATCAAAAGCCATGAAGACGGAAAAGGGCACAGGTTCTGGAAGCTTGTATTTGCAGATAGTGAAAAGAAGCTGGAGGTGCGGATCCAGGTAACAGCGCCGGATGGAACGAAAAAAGATTATTACCTGACCCTTTCTGTGACTGATACAACGGCACCTGTGCTGAAGAAAATAAGTGCAAGCCGGATCTCTACGGATACAGCTTCTGTGGTATATAAAACCAGTGAAAAAGGATACCGGTATTATCAGGTGATAGAGGCCGGTGCAACCATCCCAAAGCTGGATACTTCCAAAAAGGGAACCCAGGTAGGGGAGGGAACAGATACCATCACTCTTACCGGCCTGACAACAGGGGAAAAGGATGTGGTAGTAGCTGTAAAGGATATGGAGGAAATAAATCCCAGGCTACAAAGCCAGGCTTTGGCGGGGATGGCTCCATTGACAAGTTGAAAAATGTACAGGGCACTACGGGTTTTCTGAAAAATCCATCCGGGGCAGCAGGAAGTGCCGGTACAATGCTTTCTGGAAAATCCTCTTTTGCAGGAATGAATGGACAGTCTGCCGGGAAAGGCGAAAGCAAGGCAAAAGATAAAACAACAGATGAAAAGAAAGACACTGCAAAGGATAAAACCAAAAGCAGTGAAAAAGAAACAGATACTGTAAAAGAGACAAAATCTTCTTTTTCTGAAGATACCGGTGACAAAAGCCAGGCGCCGGATACTGCAGATCTAAAGAAAAACAGTTCTTCTGGAAAAAGAAATATTTTTGCCGCATTTACAGGATTGCGGCTATCTACAAAACTGATGCTGGCAGGGGCTGTGGCAGGACTGGCATATATCCTGCTTTTTGCAGCTGCAAAGCGGTATTACAAAAGGATGAACAAAGGAACAGGTAAAAGGATAAGGATATGATCAGGAAAGATCAAGGAGGGTGTATGGCGAAAGGAATGAGAAAATGGCTGGCAGCCTTGCTGGCACTGACATTTGTAACCGGAAGTGCACCGGTATATGCAGAAGAACAGTTTGTTGATGTGGCAGAGGATATGTCCGGGGAATCCATACAGGATACAGAAGAACCGGAGGATGTTTTTTCTTCTGATGATTTTTCAGCAGGTGACAGTGATTTTTCCGGGGATGAGTATGGAGATTTTGAGGAAGAACTGTTTGAGGATGTACAGGATGCAGACACCCAGTCAGAGGAATATCTGACAGATCTGAAGGTGTATGCCAGCAGCTCTGTATATGTTCCTGTAGAAATGAGCCGCAGGGAAGATCTGGATGAAGAGTTTCAGGGAAAAGTGTACACTGTGGAGTACAGCTCCAATTATGATTCCGGTTCCTTTTATGTGACTGGAAATCTGGCAGCTGCCGCACCGGAAGGGGCTAAGGCAGTGCTGTCAGCCTGGACAGTTGACCATACCCAGGAAACAACAGAAATGGATGCTGTAGCTTCCTCCAAAGGACTTCGCTACAGCCTTGGCAGCAGGATCTTTACTTCTGGCGCACAGGGTGGCAAAAGAGCAGTGTATACCATTACAGCAGGGACCAAGGCAGACAGCCAGGTATATAAGATCCTGGTTCTCCGCCGTCTGGATCTGCAGAATATCAGATGTTACAAGCCTTCTGATACGGATCTGGCAGAAAACCTGATCCAGAATTTTGACACTACAGGAAAGACCAGGGAATACGAAGCAGTAGTACCGGCCAGTGAGACGGGCGTGAAGCTTCTGGCAAATGCTTATGGAGAGAACTGGTACCAGTTGAAGGTGAATGGTGTCCAGGCATCAGGATCTGATCCTGTAGATGTATCTTTGGATGCAGCAGAAACCAGGATCCAGCTTTCCATGGAAGTGCAGGACACTTATGAGGATCCGGCTTATCAGGACAGGACTTATACTTCACAGGGGGATTACAGTGTTACTGTTTCAAGAAAATCAGGGACAGACCTTACATTTCAGGTAACACCATCCCAGGCTGTAGTCAGTGTGTATGATGCTAAAGGAAACAGGCAGACACCGGATCAGGACAATCTGTTTTTATTCCATAATATATTAAGCGGGGAAACCTATACATGGACAGTATCCTGTTATGGTTATGCAGGACAGCATGGCACATTTACAGGAGGGGAAGAGTCCCTGATCACGGCAGACCTTCAGGAGGCGGCTGCACGCCATACAGAGATCCAGGATAATGACTGGATCAATTTCAGAAACAGTGATACCAACAATGGTCTTGTAAGCTGGAAAACACCGGAAGATTCTTCAACTGCATTGGAAAAATGGTCCAGGAAGCTGGGCGGTGGATGGGAGGCATCCGTGACCCCTCCTTTGGTCCTTGGAGGACAGCTGTATGTGGCTTCCGGGAAATATATTTACAGGCTGGACAGAGATACAGGGGAGATCCTGGCTACCAGTGATCCTCTGGCAGGAAGCATGATCTATGCAATGATCCCGCTGACTTATGCGGAAGGGATGCTGTTTGCACAGATCGGCGGCGGAAAGATCCAGGCAATAAGCGCTACTACCCTTAAGTCCCTGTGGATCAGTGAATCCATTGGCGGACAGACGATTTCACCTGTTACATATAAAGACGGATATATTTATACAGGTACCTGGGATAATGAGACAACAGCAGGGACTTATTTCTGCCTGTCTGTTACAGATGAGGATCCCTCAAGAGGAGATGAGGTAAAATACTGCACCTGGAAGTACAATCATAAAGGCGGTTTTTACTGGGCAGGAGCCTATGCCTCCCAGGATTATATTGTGTTTGGATCCGATGACTGATCCGAAGACGATTACACCAATACAGCAATTCTGTATTCTGTAAATACACATACCGGCCTTCTTATAGATCAGAAAACAGGACTAAAGGGAGATATCAGGTCTACCATTGTTTATGAAAATGGATATGTTTATTTTACCACTAAGGGCGGCTATCTTTACAGGATCGCCATGAACCAGGATGGTGCTTTTGGGCAGATGGCCAGCATCAATCTCGGGGGAATGGCAACTGCTTCCCCTGTAGTATACAAGGGAAGGATCTATGTAGGTGTATGTGGTACAGGCGGTCAGTTTAATCCGGACGGTGGTCACCCTGTTGCTGTTCTTACAGAATCAGCAACAGGGCTGTCCCTTGCGTATAATGTTTTCATCCCAGGATATCCTCAGGCTGCGCCCCTGTTGTCCACGGCTTATGAGAACCGGGATTATAACGGCGACGGACTGCCTGACGGGCGTGTGTATCTTTATTTTACCTATAATGCAAAGCCTGGTGGCATTTATATGCTGGCAGATGCACCGGGACAGACTTCAGGCACTGTCACAGAGCTTTTCCGGCCTGTGGGAGATGAGGCGGAATATTGTATCAGTACGATCTGTGCAGACCGTGATGGAACCCTGTATTTTAAAAATGACTCCAATTATCTGATGGCAGTGGAAAGTAACGGAGCTTATATTGACAGTGTATCTGCACAGGCAGATACAGGCACAGTCAAGTGGAGAGACATGTTCCGGAAAAGTAAAACAGAGCATACTTTGCTCATTGGAGAAGATACAAAAGCTGTTACCCTGCAGTTTCAGGCACCGGATGGCTGTACTTTGTCCATTAACGGACAAAATATTTCCGGGGCTTATACAGTTGATGTGTCTTCAGGATAGGCAGATGTACAGGTGTTTGCCAAGAACCATGGAAAGAGCAGGGAATATGTATTTCATATTACAAGGGATCAGTCTGCACCTGTGCTTGGAAATCTGACAGTAAGTACAAGTAATACCTACAGTAATGCCCAGGCAAGGCTGGCAATCTCTCCGGCTTTTGACAAAAACACGGCAGAGTACCGGGTGATTTATACAGGAGATCGTGATTTTATTAATATTTTTGCGGAAACAGAAGAAGTAGATGCAGAAGTAACGGCAGCAGGGATCCAGGGAACGCTGAAGGTAAATGTTTTCGGGAAAACCACAGGAAGCGGTGATGCCAGCAGGATCGCCGTCTATCTGGATAAGAGTCCTGAGATCCAGGAGGCAAAGGTACGGCTCACAGTGCGTACCCGTTCTGGAAAAACAGGGGATTATATACTGACGATCCAGAGAAAAGAGGTCATTGATACGCCAACACCTACACCGGTGCCGGAAGAGCCAGAGATTTTCGGAGATTGGATAACTCTTTCATCGGCAACTGTATTTGCACCTGAGGTGCAGCGGCGAACAGGAAGCAAAGGTACTGTACAGACCCGTACAGTGGGAGAAAAGCTGTCACCTACAGGAAAGCTGAATGTAAAGAGTATACCTCTTAAGATCCGGCAGACCACATCCAAGGTAACAGTATCAGGCCTGGCAAATGGGGATTCTGTGAAAACCTGGACTGTTTCTAATAAAAAGATCGCATCTGTATCGAAAAAGGGTGTGATCAAGGGGCTGCGTAAAGGAAAGACTACGGTGACCGCGGTTCTCGCAAGTGGTAAGAAGCTGAGTCTTACTGTAACCGTGCAAAAAGAAACGGTAAAAACCAGAAGCATTACCGGATTAAAAGGATCACTGACTCTGAAAAGAAAAGGAAAGCTGGCGTTAAAGCCTGTGCTTTCGCCTGTTACTTCCCAGGAAAAGATCAGTTATGCGTCATCAAATTCTAAGGTTGTGTCTGTGACTAAGAATGGGGTGATTACGGGGAAGAAAAAGGGAAGTGCAAGGATAACGGTTCGGTCTGGGAATAAGAGGAAGGTGGTTAGGGTAACGGTCCGGTAGGGGATTGTAAAAATCATTTGGAGAATGCCTAGAGTTAAATAGGCTGCATTTGACAAAAAAGATATGTTTGGATTTCTCCCGGGCATTTATTATCTCTGTCATTTGCCAAACTCGCACTTACGTGCTCAAACACGGCAAATAACAGAGAAATTAGCCCAGTCGAAATCTGCGAAAGCCTCGCATGATATATAACCAAGATCTTTTCTGTAATGCAGCTCTTTAGGTTCTACGATCCTGCCAATGAATTTTACAATCTTAATAAATATAATGAAAATTTAACGAAATCCGGTGGGAATCCGGAACCAGATTGCTGTGTAAGGTATGGCGGGTGCCTTAAGTCAGCTTCCAACACGTTGTATAGGACAGAGACTCATGTGAACAATGGGGCTCTGTTTTTTGCTACCATTTATGCTTATGAGAGAGGGAAATGGGAATATTTCTGGCTGTTCAAAGAAGGAGTAAAATTCAATAAAAAGAAAAGGAGAAGGAAACGTGAGAAAATAAGAACTTTTTAAACGGTTGACAGCTATATCCATGGCTGCCTTGATGACACTCACAATGATGCCGTCTTATGCATTTGCATTTGATAGTGCTTTTTCTGATGGCCAGGACATCTTGGAAGAAGTGTCTGCAGAAGATGCATTTTCTGACGGTGATGTAACAGCGGATGAACCAGAGGAGATCGTGGAAGATTCAGATGACTTCCAGCTGGCTCAGACAGACACTGCTTATGATGAAACAGAGGATGCCAAGACTGCAGCTGCAGCGTATCTGAAAACTGATATGTAATGACCTCCTGTCAAGAGTAAATTTCAGAAAATCACCACAAATTTATTAAATTGTAGCTGAAGGCACCCGGAAAGAGCCTCGGA
>ONBN01000043.1 GCA_900316115.1 uncultured Eubacteriales bacterium | reverse complement strand
GACGGCTCGATCAGCGAGGAAGCTGAGAAGGCCATACTTGCACGTATTGAAGAAGGAAAAGCTGAAGAATACCCGATGGGAGAGGTCAAGAGACAGTTCAGAAGCCAGCTTACAGCTGAACAGGGCAAGAGAATTGCTGATGCTATAGATAAGCTGTGGTAGATCTGTCGCTTAACATGATCTGAAGAGTTTCAGGAGGTACAGGTTTGAAAGACCTTAAGCATCTTATTTATTTCGAAGACCTGCTGCAGGAAGCTCATAACGATCTGATCAGACAGGCCCAGGAAGAGGGTATGAAGTGCATAGGCTATATGTGCGAAAACGTTCCTGAGCCGCTGCTCAATCTGCCGGGGTGCTTCTCCGCGAGACTCCGCGCACCGAGAACAGGTTCTATCGACGTTGGGACTTATTATTTGACTAGTTTTCTCTGTGAGTATTCAAGAGCGATGCTCGAGAGAGCTCTTGAAGGAGGATTCAATTTTCTTGACGGTATGATCACACCTGACGGATGCACCATGCTCAACCGCTGTGTTGAGAACATGGAACTCCTCAAGGCAATGGGTGCTGACAAAGAAGGCTTCTTCTTCGACTACATGGAGATCCCTATGAAGGCTGACTACAATGGCCTCGATCTCTATGTGCTTCAGTGCAAAAACCACATTCTCAGGCCTCTGGCTGAGAACTACGGTATAGATACAAGCGATGCAGCTATCCGTAAGGCAGTAGCAGAGCACAACCATGTATGCGAGCTGTTAAGGGAGATCGGCGATTTCCGCAAGCTGGATAATCCGACGATTACGGGATATGAATACAACGTATTCTGCCTCGCATCATATGTAGCTCCTAAGCATCTTATCATCGGAAAGCTCGAGGAGACTCTCGAGGAACTCAGGACCAGAGAACCTGATCCGAAACCTTGGTTCAAGGCAAGAGTACTTGTTGTAGGATCCGAAGTCGATGATACAGACTTCATCAAGCTTGTTGAAGACAGCGGCGCATTCGTCTGCGCTGCAACGGTAGCGTATGTCACAACCTTCGCATTCTTTTTTCATGGATAACAGCTGACGGTTTACTTTATCCAGGCTCCTTGCCAGAGCCGGTGCCCTCTCCTTTACTTTCTTTCGTACTTCCAGCACCTCTTCCTTACAGACATAGGCACTGTACATCTCTCTTCCTCTTTCCACCAGATTATGTGCTTCATCTATCAGAAATATATACTCTCCTGACACTCCTTCCCCGAAAAACCGTTTCAGCCTGGCATTGGGATCAAACACATAATTATAATCACAGATCACCCCGTCTGCCCATAAAGCCAGATCAAGACTCATTTCAAAAGGACACACCTGCCACTTCCTGGCCTGCTCCTGTAGCGTATCTCTGTCGTAGCTGTGTCCGGATGTCCATAGCTCATAAACGCATTCATTGATCCGGTCAAAATGCCCCTTCGCATAGGGGCAGGCTTCCGGATTGCACTCTGTCTCTTGCTGAAAACACATCTTTTCCTTGGCAGTCAGGGTAATCACCTTAAACTCCAGACCTTTTTCTTTCAAAAGTGCAAATGTCTCTTCTGCCACTGTCCTGGCAATGGTCTTTGCAGTAAGATAAAATATCTGCTCTCCTTTTCCTTCTCCCACAGCACGTACTGCCGGAAAAATGGTAGAAATAGTCTTCCCTACACCTGTAGGCGCCTGGATAAAAATCTGCTTCTCTGTGGATATGGCATGGTAAACGCTGCTTACCATCTGACGCTGACCATCCCTGTATGGAAATGGGAACTCCAGTCCCTGCATGGACTGATTTCTAAGTCCTTTCCATTGAAGCTGGTAAGAAACCCATTTGTGATAGCGGTCCAGAAGCTGCTGATACCAGTCTTTCAGCTCAGTCAGAGTAAAAGTCTCACCAAATCTGCGGATCTGCTCTGTATCCAGGTTCACATAGGTCATCTGTATATTGATCTGATCCAGGGACTCCATCTCACCGTACATCCTGGCATAGCACATTGCCTGAGCCTTGTGTACCAGAATGGGAGCTTCCAGATGCTCCGGATCCGCAGTGATCCCTTTGATCTCGTCAATCGTTGTAATATCATCTTTTACAAAAATCCCATCAGCCCGTCCTTCCACAAGAATGATCAGATCTTCATATTCGGTTTCCCATTTCAGGCTGACCTCTGCCTGATATCCGACCCCCATTCTTTTCTGTATCTTACGGTGGATACGGCTTCCTTTCTGCATAGCCTCTTTGTCAGAGCCACTGTGCCGGTTATCAATATCACCACTTCTTAAAATAAATTCTACCAGGTTTCTTACTGAAATACGAAATACAGGTTTGTCCATCTTAATCCTGACACAGCATCAACGCTTAAACAGATGGTCTAAGAATGGCGCCGTATCCCCTATCCTCTCACATAATCCAACCGGATATCATATCCGCTTTGCTGTTGGATATTGTAACACATACATTATGTAAATTCCACCATGTTCCTTCTGTATTTCAAAGGCAGAAGTTGCTGCTGAAGTGCCAGGTTCTTCCTTTCAGGAATGGCAATTGCCCCACAAAATGCCCTCCAGAGATCTTCATATATCTCCGGCTGTCCCAGGCTCTGATCTGTCATCTTTGGCTGTACATCCCGGATCACAGTGCAGGAAGACTGCCTTGGATGCAGGATTGCCTTCTTTCTTCTCTTATCATAGATCATCCAGTTCTCACCCTGAAACCGGTCTTTAAAATGCTCTCCCAGCATTTCCAGGATATCACTCTCCGGCTCTATTTCAGAAAAAAGCACCTGCCCTCCGATTTCCCTGAATCTTAAAAATCCATAATAATGGTGCAGTTCCCTCCAGACCCTGGTTCTTAACCGTGATACCATTCCTACATGAGCATCAGCCACTGCCTCCATGATCCCAGGATCCCACTTCCCATGGTTATAGGACTTATAAATAGTATAAAACACAGCAGTTCCCCGGTCCGGATCAGAAGCTGCAGCTGCATACCACAGATCCTGATAAGCGATGGTGCCAAGCTTCATCAAAACTGTCCTCATCACCCGCCCTGCCTTTTCACTGTCAGACTTTACATACTGAAACCTGGTAAAAAGTTCCATATTCTCAGGTTCACAGATACGTATCTGTATCTGCCCTTTCTTTGCCTCCAGCCATCCATCATAAACAGCAGTAAAAATCCCCTCTGCGCTGTCCTCACAGATAAATACAGTCTTTTCCTGATTCACAAAGCATACCTCCTCTCTATCCCATCTTCCCCTTTGTCAAAAAAGGAAAGCTGCCGACAGGAACTGCCCAGAAGCTGATCTGCTCTCCTGGCATCTGTCATATTCCGGATAATGTAGTCTTCTTCCAGTCTGGTCCTGTACATCATCCTGCCATTGCAGGTAATAAAATATAATGCACGCTTCAGAACTACTCCGATCTTCCCCAGATCCGTAAAATCCAGGGAATGCGTCTTTCTTGCACCAACGATCCGCCTAGCAGATCTGTCACCGATCCCCGGAACTCTAAGAAGCTGGTAATACCCGGCCGTATTGATCTCCACAGGAAAATATTCCAGATGGCGTATGGCCCAGTTGCACTTAGGATCCAGCTGCAGATCAAAATCCGGCCTGGACTCTGACAAAAGCTCTGAAGCTTTAAATCCATAAAACCGCAACAGCCAGTCTGCCTGATAAAGCCTGTGTTCCCTTAAAAGAGGCGGCTTTGTATATACCGATGGCAGGGCTTTGTCCTTATTTACTGCCACAAATGCTGAATAGAATACCCTTTTTAATGAGTATTTCTGATAGAGAGACTCTGCCACAGACAGAATCTGATAATCATTCTCTCCGGATGCACCTATGATCATCTGTGTACTCTGGCCTGCAGGTACAAACCTGGGTGCATGCTTAAACAAAACCAGTTCTTCCTTACTGGCATCCCGCTGGATCTGTATCTGCCTCATAGGTCTTAATATGGTCTGTCTGCTTTTGTGAGGTGCCAGCCGCCGCAGTCCCTCAGCTGTGGGAAGCTCCAGATTCACGCTCATCCTGTCTGCCAGATATCCAGCCTGCCGGATCAGATCCGGTGATGCTCCCGGAATGGCCTTCAGATGAATATAGCCGTGAAAATGATGCTTTGTCCTTAAGAGCTGTACAGTTCTGCAAAGCTCCTCCATAGTACGATCAGGGCTGCCCTTGACTCCGGAACTTAAAAACAGCCCCTCAATATAATTGCGTCTGTAAAATTCCATGGTCAGGCTGCATACTTCTTCTGGGGTAAAGCTGGTCCTGACCACATCATTGGATGCTCTGTTCACACAGTATTTACAATCATATACACATTCATTGGTATATAGGATCTTCAAAAGGCTGATACACCTGCCATCTGCTGAAAAGCTGTGGCAGATCCCTGCAGCAATACTGTTGCCTATCCCGTCAGTGCTTCCGCTCCTGTCAATACCGCTGGAAGTGCAGGCAACATCATACTTGGCGCCATCTGCCAGTATCCTCAGCTTCTCCATCAGTCCCATTGATTCCTGAATCACCATAATCTGTCCCGTACCTTTCTGCTATCAAAATTGCAAACATTTGTTCGTATCGCTATAATAGAACAAATGTTCTTTAAGGTCAAGGCTATAAAACGGGACGAAAATAAAAAAGCTGAAAAAAACCTGCTAACAAAGCCAGGTGCTTTTTAGCAGGTTTTTATATACCAAAGTATGCAAGAGAAATTGCCGGTGCAAATTCCCTGTATTTTTATGATCCCAATCTCTAGTTGTTTTTCTTTCTGATAATGCCAGTGCCCACAAGACCGATACCAGAAAGCATAAGTAATACATTCCACAGCATCAGAGCACTGTCATCTCCTGTCTTTGGAGATTGTGTACTGACAGCTTCAGGAGTTGGCGTTGGTGTATCGGTGGCTGGTTCTGGTGTTGGTGTTGGCGTATTGACCACTGGTGTGGTATTATCTTCAGACGGAGCAGCCGGATTCTGTTCCAGTTTGGGAATTGACTCTGTTTTTGTTGCCTGGCAGTCTTTACAGGTAAAGAGCTTCTCTCCCTCGCTGTCTGCTGTCGCTGCTTTTGTTATCACACCATCATCCCAGGTATGACCTTTTGTCTCGGCACTTCCTGTATCCTTAATGGTATCTTTTGCTACTCCACATACATCACATGTTGCAGTTTTTGTTCCATCCTCTGTACAGGTAGCATTGTTATCACTCACATAGTTTGTAAAGCTGTGAGGTGCGGGAGATCCTGATTCAAATGTGTCTGTTCCGGCCGCTCCGCATTTGCAGGATGTATAATAAACTGCTGCTGATGTACAGGTTGCTGCACTTGCAAGGTATCTGTCATCTGCTACCTGCAGTGTAAATGAATGTGTATGCTCTTTTACAGGAATGTCTTCTATATATGTTGCATTACAGATTTTACAGGTAAATGTCTTAACCCCTGTTTCTTCTTCTGTTGCCTCTTTCGTTATCACACCATCATCCCACTGATGGCCGGTTGCTGTACCTGTATCTGCAAATGTTTCAGTTCCTTTTTCCCCACAGACACAGCAGGCATAGTAGTAAACCGCATCCTCTGTACATGTTGCTTCCGACTTCAGGTATTTTTCATCAATAGTCTTTTTCGTAAAGGTATGGCCTGTAGCTTTTTCATTGATCTGGGTGTCTGTACCATTACAATTAATACAGGTTCTTGTCAGTGTTCCATCTTCCGTACAGGTTGCCTTAGTTGTGGTTGCAGGAATCTGTGTATAATCATATACACAGACATGCTTCAGATTAATATCGATCTGTGTGATTGTTCCATCAATCTTGTATCGGTATGTAAGAACTCCGGCACTTGATGTATCATTCAATTCCAACGTAACTGGTGTGGCTACACCTGACTTGGTTATTGTAGCAACAACACTCTCTACCTGTGCGCCTTTTTGAGGTGTAAATTTCACACGTAAATAATCACTGTACCCAGTAGAGGAAAGTGACACATAACCTGTTGGAAACTTAGCTGCCTCTGATGCTTTTGCAGTTCCATCCGCCGGAATGTCAGTAAGATGTATCTTCACCGTTGTTTTATATGATGCTCCAGATACAGTAGGTGTTGCTGTTGCATTTGCTGTCTTTGCCCATACTGATGCCGGCATAAGCAGTACTGCAAGCATAGCCCACAAAGGCAATGACCTCATAAAAATTTTCTTCATAATTTTTTACTCTCCTTTCTCCACAGAACCCCTTCACAAGTATTATTTGCCGTATTATGGTTAGGCTTCTCTAACCAACTATGCATTATTATACACAAAAATATTTTTGTATGCAACACCATATTACAGTTGTAAAAAATGAAAATTTCAAAAGTAAATCACATCATCCATTGTATATCCAGTGGAATTTCCTAATACATAAAAAAAGAGCCGTCTGTTACGACAGCCCTCTTTCATCACTTTCATCACATCTGGGTCAGAACAAAAATATCATAAATTGCTTTTATTGCAGCCTCAAAATCTCTGTTTTCCACACCAATGATAATATTCAGCTCACTGGAACCCTGGTCAATCATCTTAACATTCACATTGGCATGTGCCAGTGCTGAAAAGATCCTTCCTGCAGTTCCTCTAGTGGACTTCATACCCCGTCCTACTACAGCGATCAGTGCAAGATCTGATTCCATCTCCACAAAGTCCGGAGACACCGCACGATGGATCCCTGCGATCACCTGCTGTTCCTTTTCCTCAAATTCATCCTGATGCACGTAAACGGTAAGTGTATCAATCCCTGAAGGAATATGCTCAAAGCTGATACCCTGATCTTCAAATACCTGGAGCACTTTACGTCCAAAGCCGATCTCACTGTTCATCATGGATTTTTCAATATTGATAGAACAGAAGCCTTTCTTTCCTGCAATACCTGTGATGGTATATTTAGGCTTTCTGCAGGTACTTTCCACAATAAATGTTCCCTTATCCTCCGGGTGGTTGGTATTGCGGATATTGATAGGGATCCCTTCTTTTCTTACAGGGAAGATGGCATCCTCATGAAGCACAGTTGCTCCCATATAAGACAACTCACGAAGTTCACGATAGGTAATGGTCTCGATCACAGCCGGATCATCCACGATCCTTGGATCTGTTACCAGAAAACCGGATACATCTGTCCAGTTCTCATACATATCTGCCATGATGGCCTTGGCAACCAGAGATCCTGTCACATCGGAACCGCCTCTTGAAAAGGTTCGTACCTTTCCACCATCCTCAGCACCGTAAAATCCCGGGATAACTGCTTTTTCACATTTTGCCAGTCTTTTGCCAAGAAGCTTGTTGGTCTTTTCTGCCTCAAGAACCCCATTCTTATCAAAACGGATCACCTCTGCAGCATCCACAAACTCATATCCAAGATAAGCTGCCATTACTTTACCATTCAGGAATTCTCCTCTGGATGCAGCATATTCTTTCCCTGCATGTGCGGAAAAATCAGCAGCAATCTGCTCAAATTCACGGTCAAGGGAAAGGTCAAGGGAGAGTCCACGGATGATCTCCTGGAAACGCTCCTTAATGGCCTGAAGCTTTTCGGAAAACTCTTCCCCTGCTTCAGCAGCTTCATAGCAGGCATACAGCATATCTGTTACCTTTGTGTCTCCGTCAAAGCGCTTCCCAGGTGCAGAAGGTACAACGTATCTGCGGCTTTCTTCGCTTCTGATGATGTCTCCTACCTTCTGGAACTGCTCTGCATTGGCAAGAGAACTTCCTCCAAATTTTACAACTTTTTTCATAATTATAATTACTCCTCGCAGCTTTTTATAATGCACTGACGCTATTGTAAAAAAAAGTGACAAAATTTGCAAGTACTTCTTTTAAGAAACCAAAGTGAAGGAAACACATCTTTTTTTCTATTTTACTGTTTTTTCTATTTTACCGCTTTTCTATTTTACTGTTTTCCTGACGGGTCTTTTTCTGTGCTTTCTGTTACATCCAGCACAGTCAGAATATTTTCCTTTATCTTAAAATGGATATCCTGTCTGCCAAAAGCCATCCCATATTCCCGGTCAGGATCTTTCTGATAGCCTGGCCTTGGATCATCTGCCAGCACAGCCACAAGTGCTTTTTGCAGTTCCTCTGGAACCCTGCTTAACAGTTTCCCAGGAAAATCCACCTCCAGCTTGTGATCCTGGATCCTTTCTGTAAAGCCTGCCCTGCCATCTGGATGACTGTCTGCCTCCGGAAGATAAGGCTTTACGTCATAAATAGGCGTTTCGTCCATCAGATCTGCCCCTGAAACATACAGCACAGGTCCCAGTTCTTTTGTGTACTCTATCTTTTCCAGCTGCACAGCTGAAAGGCCCACAGGATTAGGCCGAAAAGGAGATCTTGTGGCAAAAACTCCTTTTCGTATATTCCCGCCAAGCCTTGGAGGCCGGACCGTAGGGGACCAGTCCTTGCGCACAGCCTGTGAAAACTCCCAGATCAGCCAGATATATGTGTATTCTTCCAGCCCACGAAAGGCTTCCGGCTTTCTGTATTCCGGCTCAAATACGATCCTTGCCTTCAGTTCCCGGATCCGCCCGCTTTGATGAGGGATCCCGAACTTTGAAGGAAAGTCATTATGAATGTGTGCGATCACTTTCATGCTCTGTATTTCCGGATGATCTCATTTGCTTTTGCATAAATCTCTTCCGGATCCTCTCCTACACTGAACAGCCCATCTTCATAAAGAATACTTCCATTAACCATGGTAAGCTTTACATTTTCCTTGCTTCCGCTGTATACAAGATTTTTTACAAGATTGTTCTCAGGCTGCATATTCGGTCTGTGAAGATCGATCATAACAAGATCTGCCAGCTTTCCTTCTGCAAGACAGTCACAGTCGTTAAGTCCACAGCATCTTGCCCCCTCTGATACAGCCATTTTAAGAACCTGATCTGCCCCTACTGCAGAGGCATCTTTTTCGCGCAGCTTTGCAAGCCCGGTTACAAGGAACATTTCCCTGAACATATCCAGACAATTGTTGCTGGCAGGTCCATCTGTACCGATAGCCACAGAAATTCCCTGATCCAGCATTTTCTGTACAGGTGCGATGCCACTGGCCAACTTGGTGTTGGAGCCTGGATTTGTCACTGCATACAGCTTTCTCTTCTTAAAAATGTCCAGATCCTCCTGGGTCATATATACGCAGTGATAACCACCACCGCCGTACTCCCACACACCCAGGCTGTCAAGATACTGGGTTGGTGTAGTACCATTTCTTTCTATACACTGGCATACCTCTGCTTCTGTCTCAGAATTATGAGTAAACACAGGTGCCTGATATTTCTGTGCAAGCCTTGCCACTTCTTTCAGTCTTTCCTCACTGGTGGTATATTCAGCGTGAAAGCCAAGGCAATAACGGATCAGAGGATCATACTCATTAAACTTTATGTAATCCTCTTCCATCTCCTTTGGACTGGATGAAAAGTCATTCATAGGAGATACCAGCACTGTACGGAATCCGCAATCTACACTTGCCTTTGCGATCTGCTCCGGATAAAAATACATATCAAAGTTGGAAGTGATCCCACTGGTAAGGTATTCCAGGATCGCCAGCTTTGACAGATGATATACGTCTTCAGGCACCAGCTTGGCTTCCATTGGAAAAACCTGCTTATTCAGCCAGTCCAAAAGAGGAAGGTCATCTGCATAGGACCGAAGAAATGTCATGGCAGAATGGGTATGTGCATCCTTAAATCCAGGGATCAGCAGATTCCCTTTTGCATCAATCTCCCTGTCCCAGGCATTTTCCCCATAAGCATCCTGTGTTTTTTCAGGACCTATATAGGCGATCCGGTTACCTACCACATGCAGTTCTCCCTGGATGATCTGAAAATCTTTATCCAGGATCCTGGCATTATAAAAACGGGTATTCATCAGTCATCCTCCTTTTCCTCTCTGAAAAGTGCAGCCAGGCTTTTCTCATAAGGTGCCCTGCAGATTCCTTTTTCTGTAACGATTCCGGCGATCAGTGTATGATCTGTTACATCAAAGGCGGGATTAAAGCATTTTACAGATTCCGGAGCCATAGGCTCCTTGTAAAACATCTTTTTGATCTCATCCGGATTTCTTTCCTCAATCTTGATCTGTTCCCCAGTAGGACAGTTCATATCAATCGTTGAGGTGGGGCCAAGCACATAAAATGGAATGTTATAATATTTTGCCAGGATCGCCACACCGCTGGTACCGATCTTATTTGCAGTATCTCCATTGGCAGCTACACGGTCGCAGCCTACAAAGCAGGCCTGCACCCAGCCGTTTTTCATAACCATGCTTGCCATATTGTCACAGATCAGTGTAACATCGATCCCTGCTTTATCTAGTTCATAGCTGGTGAGTCTGGCGCCCTGAAGCAGCGGACGGGTTTCATCTGCAAAAACATGGAAATTCATGCCCTGTTCTTTTCCAAGGATCAATGGTCCAAGGGCAGTACCATACCTGGAAGTTGCAAGCGGACCTGCATTACAGTGGGTAAGGATCCCATCCCCATCCTTAATAAGGCTTAAACCATACTGGGAGATTTTCTTGCACATGGCAATATCTTCCTGATGGATCTTCTGGCATTCTTCTCCAAGAATCTTTACGATCTTCTTTACAGGAAGTTCCTTATGCTTATATGCCGTCTGCTCCATCCGGTTGATCGCCCAGCTAAGATTCACTGCTGTAGGACGGGAGCTGTTCAGATACTCTCCATACTCCTTCAGTTTCTGATAGAAAACATCAAAGCTGTCTGTCTCAATGGTCTGGGCAAGACAATACATCCCATATCCTGCACAGATTCCAATTGCCGGAGCCCCTCTCACCCTCAGATGAAAGATTGCTTCATAAATATCCTCTGCTGTCTCCAATGTAAGATATTCTGCAAGATTTGGAAGCTTTGACTGATCCAGGATCACTACATGCTTTCCATCTTCAGACAGACGTACATGATCCATATCTACTTTCTGGCTTGTCTGTTCCATAAATACCATTCCTCCTTTAATTATACGCTTTACAACACCTGTGGGCATTCATCGTCTAATTTAACCCCTACAGGATCTCTCCCATAGCCTTAATGCTTTCTGTAACAAGGCTGCGGAACAACGGTGCAACCCTGTCTGCTGTTTCCTGTACCTCTTCGTGGGTAAGAGGATTCTCTGTCATGCCACATCCCAGATTGGAAATACAGGAAATCCCGCAGATCTTCATACCCATATGATTTGCTGCAATGGCCTCACATGCAGTGCTCATACCAACTGCATCTGCGCCCAGGGTACGGCACATCCGTACTTCTGCCGGTGTTTCAAAAGCAGGCCCTGTGAGCTGGATGTAAACGCCCTCTTTAAGATCGATTCCCAGCTTACCGGCTGCATTTCGGATCACCTGCTGCAGATCCAGGTCATACACATGGCTCATATCGCAAAAGCGAAGCCCAAGCTCATCAATGTTAGGCCCGATCAGCGGAGATGGCACAAAGGATCCGATCTGATCTGTGATCATCATAAAATCCCCTGCCTTAAAATCAAAGTTTACACCGCCTGCTGCATTGGTCAGGAACAGCACTTCTGCACCCATCAGCTTCATCAGTCTTGTAGGCAGGACCACATCAGAGATAGAATATCCTTCATAATAGTGAACCCTTCCCTGCATTGCCACTACCGGCACATCTCCTACATAACCGAAAACGAAACGTCCCTTATGTCCAGGCACTGTTGATACCGGGAAATCCTGGATCTCACTGTAATCCAGTGTCTGTACAACCTTCATTTCCTGAACATACTCTCCAAGCCCTGATCCCAGAATAAGGGCTGCCTTTGGTTTAAAATCTACCTTTTCCTTTACACTTTCATAGCATCTTAATAATTTTTCATATACCGGATTCATTTGTTTCCTCCTTTTCCTGCTGGATCTTTTTATAAATAAAATCGCATATTCCCGACGCAGTGTCAGGATCTACGTTTTCTTTCTGTTTTTCTATCATATCTTGTGCCATATCCTGGTCATTCAAAAGACATAGCCCCTGCTTAACCTGCCCTTTCACTGTTTTTGCAGAAACGCTCATGCCAAGCTTTACAAAAAACTTCCTGTTTGCACTTTCACAGCCTGGGATGGGATCCGTATGCACCATAGGTATCCGGACAGCTGCAGCTTCCGTGGAAGTAAGGCCGCCCGGCTTTGTAAACAGCACATCACAGGCCTTCATATAAAGAGCCATCTGTCTGGTGTATCCTGTAACATGAACTCTTTCTTCTTTTAAGAATTCCTTTTTCATACGGTTCTCAATCTTCCGGTTGCTCCCGCAGATCACAAAGATCTGTGCTTCTTTTGTTTCCTCTGCAAGAAGCTTTACGATCCTTACCAGATCACCTGCACCCATGCTGCCTCCTGCCACAAGGATGTATCTGCCCTTTTTGGAAAAGCCAAGCTTATTTCTGGCTTCTTCTTTTGAGATTTCCTTTCTGCAGGCAGCCGCTACAGGAATCCCCACAGGGATCAGCTTTTCTTTGGGAAGTCCTCTGCGGATGCAGGACGGAACCAGCCTTTTGTGAGGAACCGTATAATAATCGCAGTCTGTTTCCTCCCAGAAAGGAATGCAGGTATAATCTGTCATAACTGCAACAGTAAGGGGAAGCTTCATGCCCTTTCTTTTCATATATGTGATGGTTTCTGCCGGATAAAGATGGGGCATTACGATCACATCTACAGGATTTTCCTGAAGATATTCATCCAGGTATCTGGCCATCCTTCCATTCACGTAATAAACCGGTGACTTTTTCATCAGCCTGCTCACCAGCATTCCCAGATGGTACGCCACTCCGAAAAGCTTTGGTGTTTTCTTTACGATCTGTACATATCCGTCTCCTACGATCCTGGATACTCCCTGTCCTGCAAGGTTAAGATAATCCAGCACATACGCCTCGTCCCCTCTGGAAACGAATTCCTCTGCAACAGCCCGTCCTGCGGAATTATGTCCTCCACCTGTATTACACGATAAAATCAGTGCTTTCATCCTGTTATCCCCTTCTCCTTATTCATACTGCTGCCTTCTCTTCCCTGGCCTCTCCTTCCGGACTGATACAGTGCTTATACACCACGATCCCGGACAGGATCACCACACCTGCCAGCACAGCTGGCGGTTCTGCTGTAAAAAAACAGGCTGCACCAAGGCACGCAAAGGTGATCAGGCTTCTTTTTCTGTGAGATCTGACAGGCAGAATCAGGGAAAAAAGAAGATAAAAGATCACCAGGTTTACAAACGGACGGTATAAGGGAAAAAGCCCGGCCAGCACACCAAAGCTTACAGCAATGGCTTTTCCTCCTTTGCCATGGTGGAAAACAGAAAACGCATGTCCGGCTACCGGTGCTGCCATCACCCCTGCAAACCACAGGGAACCCATTCCCAGTTGTCTGCTGCAGAGAAATACAGGCAGAAAACCTTTGGCAAGCTCACTTAACAGAGTAAGGATCCCACAACTGATCCCTCCATATACAAATGCATTATAGGTTCCCGGATTGCCATCTGCTGAAAGCAGCCTTACATCCACACCTTTAAAAAGCCTTGGATATTCCAGCGCAAAAAGTACGCTTCCTGCCAGATACCCCACAACCATATAAAAAATATATCTGTAATCCACTGTCAAAACTCCTGATCTTCGCAACAATTCCGTATCCTGACAAAATACCGCCAGCAAAATTGTTGCGGATTTTCTTTACAAAGTATTATTATCTGCCGGAAAATGGATCCCGATCAACTTACGTGCCTCATCCATGATCTTCATTTCCATTCTGGAATACTCATCATAAGCTTTTGTTTCTTTATAATTAAGGATACAGTCTGCCCAGGTTTCTGCCTCATAGACCATATCATCCGGATCCAGGTCAATGGAAATATGTTCTGTTTCTCCATTCCTGTAGCAGATCGTAAGTTCCTGCACACGGCCAACCTCACGAATGAGCATATTGGCTTCCTCCCCCTGAATCTGACTTGGTGTACTGCTGTCCGTGATCTTGGAATAGACCAGTTCAGCCTGTTTATCCGGATATATACCGATAATGGTACCTGCTCCATCCACGCCGTTTTCAAGAAAAATCCCCTGTGCCTGGATCTTATCCGGCATCCCAAACAGCATGGCAAGTGCATACACACAATATACGCCAATGTCCATTAAAGAACCGTTTGACAATTCCGGCTTAAACGCATTTTCAATGATTCCTTTTTTGAAATTATCATACCTGGAAGAATACTGGCAATACTGAAGTGTCACCCTGCGGATCTGTCCCAGCTTGAAAAGATTATCCTGTATTGCCCTGTATCCAGGTGCAAAAATCGAACGCATGGCTTCCAGAAATACCACATGATTTCTGCTGGCAGCCAGCTGCATCCTTTCTAACTCCCTTTCATTGCTTGCCACAGGCTTTTCTACAAGCACATGCTTCCCATGTTCCATCAGAAACACAGCCTGTTCACAGTGAAGAAAGTTGGGGCTTGCAATATATACTCCGTCAATATCCGGATCCTGCGCCATTCCCTCCAGAGTTGTATAATATTTCTTTACCCCATATTCAGCTGCAAAAGTTTTTGCTTTTTCTTCACTTCTTGAATAAACAGCCTGATATTCAAGAAGCGGGCACTTGGAAACCCCTTCCAGAAATCTTCTTACGATCTTACCCGTTCCGATGGTTCCAATCCTTACTTTCCCATTCACACCCATTTCTTCCCCTTTTCTTATGTTTCTTTACTATATTTTACTGTCTCTATTCCTCTGCCAGTTTTAAAAGCTCCCTGCCCTTTTCCAGGCGCTGATAAAACTGACTGTAGAAATCCGTCTGCATATCGTATGGCTTCTGATAAAAACTGTTCACCACATACAGATTCAGGTTGCGGATCAGATTCGGATCCTGTGCATCATACAAAACCTTCTGTACATCCAGAAGAAAATAGTGCCAATCTGCCACAAACCTTTCATATTGCTTCAGGTCTGGAGTATCGATCCATTTTTTTACTTTTATTTTGCTTCTGTTGGTCTTTTTGCATTCATGGATTTGGAGAAAATACCGAAATCCTCCATCCTGATAATACCGTCCCAGAGGAAACAGTCTGCAAAAGCCCGGACGTATGGGATGAATGCTGCACCTGCCTTCTTTGTTCAGGAAAACACATTTTTCATCCTTTCCTGTCATACGAAGGTGGGGCAGGATATTCCCATCTGCCACATCAAAATCCATGCATATGGCTGCCAGCTCCTCACAGCTTTTCCCAAGGCCACTGCCAAGCCGGTACACATCCAGTGGATCCAGTACCAGCGTATCCCCCATTCCCTGGCAGCAGTCACTGCAGCCTGTACAATCCTGACAGTCTGCTTTTACCATATCATTTGCTCCATATAATTTTCCGTCAGAAATCTCATCCAGCGATACTTCTCGGCGCATATCTTTCCCTGTCCTTTATCCTTTAATCCAGCTTCAATCCGGCCAGTGCCTGTGCAAAGCTGTTATTTACAGGCTCCTTGCTTTCTTTTTGCTGCTGGCGCATGTATTTCTGCACATCCCGCTTATTTACACCTGCGCCTTCCTTTGCCCGTCTTGCCTGAAAAGCAGACAGCTTTTCCTTGTAACCGCACACACATACAAATGTCTCTTCTTTCCCTTTTACCAGCATTTCCATACGCTTGTGACATTTGGGACAGCGTGCATTTGTGTTTCTTGAAATCGTTTCTTTGTAACCACATTCTCTGTCCTGGCAGACCAGAAGCTTCCCATTCTTGCCGGTAACTGCCAGAAGCTTCTTTCCACAGCGTGGACATGGTTTGTTTGTCAGATTATCATGCCTGAAGGTTCCCTGACCTTCTTTGATCTCGTCTACGATCTCACAGGTATACTCCCGGATCTCCTTCAGGAATGTGTGCTGCTTCATCTGTCCTTTAGCGATCTTTGACAGCTTCATCTCCCAGCTGGCTGTCAGTTCCGGCTTTTTCAGGTCTTCCGGAACAAGCTGCAAAAGCTGCTTTGCCTTGGAAGTAAGATAGATCTCATTTCCTTTCTTTTCCATAAGGAAAGAATGAAAAAGCTTCTCTATAATGTCAGCCCTGGTTGCTACTGTGCCAAGACCGCCTGTCTCACCAATGGTTTTCACTGCTGCTTTATCTTTTGTCTGCATAAACCTTACCGGATTCTCCATGGCAGCAAGCAGGGTGGCTTCTGTAAATCTTGCAGGCGGTTTTGTCTTTCCAGTAGTAACCGTTGCCTGTCCTGCAGTAAATACCGTCCCTTGCCTTACCTCCGGCAGCTTCTGATCTCTGGGGGCAGTATCATCATCTTCCTCCTCTTCAAGAAGATCCTCCTGATATACTTCCTTCCAGCCCAGGCTTTTTATGATCCTGCCACTGGCTGCAAAGGTCACCCCAGAAGCCTTGCCTTCCATAGTCACCTGTTCATACTGGCTTGCAGGATATAAAACTGCCAGAAAGCGCCGTACCACCAGATCATAGATCTTACGTTCCTCATTTGTCATATGATCCAGCTGTACAAACTGCTCAGTAGGTATAATGGCGTGGTGGTCACTTACTTTCTTATCATCCACAAAGCTGCTGCTTGTCTGGATAGGCCGTGTAAGCAATGCCCCTGCCAGCTTGCGGTAAGGTCCTGTGCCGCAGGCCTTCAGCCTTTCTTTCAATGTGGGCACGATATCTTTCCCAATGTATCTGGAATCTGTCCTTGGATAAGTAAGTACCTTATGATTCTCATAAAGCCGCTGCATAATATTTAAGGTTTCTTTTGCAGAAAAACCAAATTTCTGATTTGCTTCCCTTTGAAGGGTTGTCAGGTCGTAAAGGCCCGGTGCCGTTGTTCTTTTCGCCTTTTTTTCTACAGATACTACCTGCAGGGATGCATTTGCCACTTCCACGGCCAATTTTGCAAGCCTTTCCTTCTGGAAAGAACGGAAGCTGCCGCTTTTAGCATCTTTCCAGGTCCACCGGATATTGCCTGCCATCAGGGTCAGGCCATAATATTCTTTTGGCACAAAGCCTTTTATTTCTTCTTCTCTTTGTGCGATCATGGCAAGCGTAGGGGTCTGCACACGCCCGCAGGACAGCTGGGCATTATACTTACAGGTCAGTGCCCTGGTACCATTGATCCCCACAAGCCAGTCAGCCTCTGCCCTGGCTGCTGCCGCCTGATACAGATGATCGTAATCATGGCCATCCTTCAGACTGGAAAAGCCTTCACGGATAGCTTTATCTGTTACGGATGAGATCCACAACCTGCGGATAGGCTTGGTGCATCCGGTCTTGTCAAGAATCCACCTGGCCACCAGCTCCCCTTCACGGCCTGCATCTGTGGCAATGATCACCTGATCCACATCTTTCCGGTAAAGCTGGGTCTTCACTGCTCCAAACTGTTTGGCAGTCTGCCGGATCACCACCAGACGCATATGCTCTGGAAGCATTGGCAAGGTGCCCATCTCCCACTTCTCATATTTGTGATCGTATTCCTCCGGATCTGCCAGAGTCACAAGATGTCCAAGTGCCCAGGTAACAATATATTTGTCTCCCTCCAGCATCCCATTGCCCTTTCTGCCACAGTGCAGAACCCTGGCAATGTCTCTGGCTACAGAGGGTTTCTCTGCGATTACTAATGACTTCATTCTTTCACTCCCTGATCAAGGTCTTGTCTGCAGTATACCATATCTGAAACTATAATGCCAGCAGGGCTTGGAAAGAAGGCTCTCCTCTCCTTTAACTGCCGGGAACATTTTGCACTTTACACTTTTTTCATAATTCTGAAGAAAAAATCATTTGTAAATCAGATGTTACAATGTTATTATGATGCCAGGTTCAAAAGATCCGGATCCATACGTGTTTGCTCATAAGTGGATCCTATTTATAAAAAGCAATAACCACAGGGAGAAAGAAATGTATTACTTTATAGTGAACCCCAAGTCCAGATCCGGAATGGGCGGGCGTATCTGGGACAGCCTGCGGGCACGGCTGCTTCAGCAGAATATTGAGTTTCGCAGCTATGTTACAGAGCACGTAGGACATGCCACCATGCTTTCCAGACAGATCAGCAGTCATGGCACACCGGAGGCTCCTGTAACACTGGTGACGGTAGGCGGGGATGGTACTATTTATGAGGTGCTTACCGGGATCTGCGATCTTCGCAGTGTGATCTTCGGCTACATTCCCACAGGTTCTGGAAATGATTTCTGCAGAGGTATGGCTCTTCCCCAGGATCCGGACGTTGCCCTCACTTCCATTCTACGTCAGGAGAGGATCATGGAGATGGACGTCCCTTGTATTTCCTCAGAAGGACGTAAGTACCGTTTTGGTATCAGTGCAGGGATGGGATATGATGCAGCTGTATGTCAGGAGGTGCTGTCCACTCCCTTTAAGAAGGTTTTCAACCGTCTGCACCTGGGCAAGCTGATCTACCTTTTTGTAGCGCTAAAGCAGCTGATGTTCCTTCACCTTTCCTCTATGACCCTTCATATGGATGGTGACAGGACATACCACTATGACAATGTATATTTTACCGCAGTTATGAACCAGAAGTACGAAGGCGGCGGCTTTAAGTTCTGTCCTGATGCCAGTCCCCAGGACGGTATGCTGGATGTGATCACAGCAGAGGGTATGGGCAAGCTGAAGCTTCTTCTGATGCTTCCCACGGCTTTTTTCGGTAAGCATGTACATATCAAAGGTATACATATTTTCCGCTGTAAAAGCATAGATATTACTGCCAATGTTCCGGTTTCTGTGCATAAAGACGGAGAATCCGGCGGAATTTCCGATAAAATCTCCGTTTTCCTTGAAAACAGTTCTTTAAAAGTGATTATGCCTGTGGTATAATCTCTTCGTTTAAAAGGAGTGAATAAATTTACATGATAAAATTCATAAAAAAGTACAAGCATGGTCTTGTGATCGCCATCTATGCGATCCTGTACCTGATTGCTTTCAATTACCTGGAGAACCGTACTGTATACAGCTACCGGTATCATGTGATCGATACGGTGTTTGACAGTTACATACCATTTTGTGAATACTTTATCGTCCCGTACCTGTTATGGTTCCCATATATGATCATGACCATATGGTACTTCATCTTCAAGAACAACAACAAAAAAGAATATTATCAGCTGATCTTTAATCTGATGATGGGGATGACCGTTTTTCTGATCGTATCTTATGTGTATCCCAATGTGCTGCACTTAAGACCCCATGAGTTCCCAAGAGATAATATTTTTACAGACCTTGTAAAGTTTATTTACCGGGCTGATACTCCTACCAATGTGTTTCCCAGTATCCATGTATTTAATTCTCTGGCGATCCACATGTCCCTTACCAATTGTCAGTCCCTGAAGGACCGCAAGGGTGTCCGTATCGGATCCCTGATCCTTACTACACTGATCATTATGTCTACCATGTTTTTGAAGCAGCATTCTGTGATCGATGTGTGCCTTGGTTCTACGCTGGCTCTTTTCGGATACCTGCTCTTCTATCCACAGAAAAGCACAGAGCACGCTCACAAGAAGGTCGCCTACGAAAGCATCAGCAAAGAAAAACACAGGAAGTTCTGATTCCACAGTATGTTATAAGGGCTGCAACACCGGAATACATCTTGTTCCGGGCTGCAGCCCTTTCATCTTCTCTTTTATAACCTTATCTTACACAAGCACCGTTTGATTTCATATATGGTAGTATCACCCACATGCCTGCATGTCTTTTTAGTTAAATCCGTAGAATTTCTGGCACAGCTTATAAGCTGCTACAGAGATCTTTCTTCCGCCTCTTCCAGGCAGGTTCATGAAATTCCCCATCAGGCCAAAACGCAGTCTTGAGTACAATGCTCTGTTGGTATCCTTGATATAGGCAAGAAGCTCTTTCTTCTTATCCAGTGCCTCTGCAGTACCTGAACGGATCAGCATAATAGAAGAAACAGTGGTGATAATATCCATATAACTGAGCATATACTTCCTGGTACGTTTATTCATGGAAGTGTGCTTTGTATAGGAATCCACCATCAGCTTATTTACCCTGATCTGCTGGTCGATCCTGCGGATCATTACAGTTTCATTTACAGACTGATCGTCTCTTCCTATAAAATATCTGTAGAAATTAGTATCCACATAATACAGAGTCTTCACATAGGGAAGAGGATCAAATGCAAAAATGTTATCCACATAGAAGGTATGTCTTGGAAGCTCCAATCCACAATCAACCAGAAGCTTTGTCCTGTAGATCAGGGAATGCATCAGAAGATACTTGCCCTTTGGCATATGCTTTACCTGATCCCAGGTAAACACCTCTTCTACAGGCAGGCAGTGTCTGTAATGCATAACTCTTTTCTTTGCAGCCCCCTGCTTCTCATAAACAAAATTACTGATCAGAAGATCCACTGTATGAGAGCCCTTTACAAGTTCTTCAAGAGTATGAAGGATCTTCTCATAAGATTCACGATTCACCCAGTCATCACTGTCAACGACTTTGAAATAAAGACCTGTTGCATTCTTGATCCCTGTATTTACTGCTGCACCATGACCGCCGTTCTCCTGATGAAGGGCACGCACAATAGTTGGATACTTCTTTGCGTAATCATCTGCGATCTGTGCAGTCCTGTCGCTGGAGCCATCATCCACTACCAGGATCTCCACCTCTTCCCCTCCCGGAAGAAGGGAATTGATGCATTTTTCCATATAAGCCTCTGAATTGTAACAGGGAATAGCAATACTTAATAACTTCATAAAATTCTCCTCAACTGTAACTTATGATATTTTAAGTTTCTTTGTAACGGTGCAGTACCCTCACGATTACAAGGTTAAGTACTGCCTGCTTTCATCGTTACGTTTCTTTCATATATTTTAAATATGCCCCGAATGCAGACGGTATGGCATAATGTTGCTGTGTTTCCTGGCGGCCTGCAAAGAAAAAGTCCTGAGTCAGTTCTCCTTCCAGTGAGGCAACCTTTATCTGATATGCCTTCATCCTCCACTCAATATGTGAAAAGATATGTTTTGAATCCGGAAGTTCCTGGATATACAAGGGATCCAGCCCCAGTTTCTTTACATAGGATAAGGCCTGTGCTCTGCTATAGTATCCCAACAGATTTGGAAATTCATACAAACCAGCCAACAGCCCCTTCCCGGGACGCTTCCGAAGGGCGGTACGGCTGCCATCCTGGATCACCAGAACTGTCCGCTCTTCAATGGATCTTGGCTTTTTCTTTGCTTTTACAGGATATGCTTCCTGACTGCCGTGGATATATGCTTGACAGAACTCCTTTACAGGACATTCTGCACACCTGGGAGGTCCTGACGGTCCACAGATCACAGCACCAAGTTCCATCATGGCCTGGTTAAAGTCTCCTGGCGCTGACACCGGGATAATGGCAGATAACTGCTTCTCGATCTCGGTACGGACAGACTGTTTCATAATATCCTGTGGATTCTCTGTAAGCCTGGTCACTACCCGAAGCACATTCCCATCCACAGCCGGAACCGGGATCCTGTAGGCAATGGAAGCAATCGCTCCGGCAGTATACCGTCCGATCCCTTTCAGGGAAAGAAGCTTCTCAAAATCCTTTGGAAGCTGCCCGTCATACTGCTCTGCCACCTGGATAGCTGCCTTTTGCATATTCCTTACCCTGCTGTAATACCCCAGCCCTTCCCACAGCTTCATAAGCTCTTCCTCCGGACAGACTGCAAGGCTTTGAATATCCGGCAGCCTGCTGATAAATCTTTGGAAATAAGGCTTTACAGCCTCCACTCTTGTCTGCTGAAGCATGATCTCGGATACCCAGGTATAATATGCATTGTCTTTATCCCGCCAGGGTAAATCGCGCTTATAAGCATTATACCATGTAAGAAGCGGCTCCACAATTTCTTTTTTCACTGTCTCTTCACTCACTGATCTCCTCCAAGAAAACCGGAACTTCCCTGCTGATGTTCATTTCATCTGGTTTTACAAAACATTCCCTTGCCATGATCCTCACTCCCGCCTGCTGTGCTTTCACAAGCGCCTGCCCAAAAGCCTTATGGGTTTTCCAGTTAGGTTCAAATCGAAGCACCTTCTCCATCTGGACTACCAGAAGAAGATAGGCCTCATATCCTTCTTCAAGACAACGGATCAGTTCTTCCACATGCTTTACACCTCTTATGGTTGGTGCATCCGGAAAGCGAACTATACCATTTTCTTCAAGCGTAACACCCTTTACTTCTATAAATGCCTTTCTTTTTTCTGACTCTGCATAAATATCAAAACGGGAATTACCAAAAGTTTTTTCGGTTATCACCTTTACTTTTTCCGGAAAAAGCCCACCATTTCGTATCCACTCCGCTGCTGCCTGATTAGGTGCTGCGGAATCCATATTGATCAGTCTTTCTCCTTTATAAACACAGATCAGATCATACGCTGTTTTTCTTGCCGGATTATCACTTTTCTCCAGGATTACCTCTGCCCCCGGAACCAGCAGTTCTTTACACCTGCCTGTATTCTTTACGTGAACGGTTTCCCTTTTTCCCTGAATATCCACAATTGCGATAAATCGATTGGGTCTTTCCAGAAATACCGCCCTTACTGTATGTGCGTATTTCATTTTTCTCCTGTCTTTCAGTCAATACATAAAAACATTTTCTACATATTGCATTTTTATATCATATCAAACATTTCTTAAATTATAATATATTTTTTCTAAATATCATAACATATCTTTTCGTAAAAGGCAGTTGCTTTTTTCTTTTGTCTCTTATAAAATACAACATAACTATTCAGTATTTTCACAGTTATAAACTACTGAAGCGATATAATATATAAAAAAGTGAGGTTACACATTCATGGATGGAATCATTTTTGATGTAGACGGAACCATCTGGGATGCCACAGAAGTGGTAGCCAGTGCATGGACCCGTTACGTGAAAGAACATACACAACTGAATACCGAGATCACAGCCTCTATGCTGAAATCCTTATTTGGTCAGCTTCTTCCCGATATCTCAAGACAGCTTTTCCCTTCGCTTTCCCAGGCGGAACAGCTTAAACTGATCGATATCCTGTGCGAAAAGGAGCACGAAGCTCTGGAAAAAGAAGGCGCACCAGTTTACGAAGGCATGGGACAGGTACTGAAAGAGCTGTCAGGCCGCTTTCCGCTTTTTATTGTAAGCAACTGCCAGGCAGGATATATTGAGCTTGTTATGGAAAAGACAGGTTTCGGTTCCCTGATCTCAGATCACCTCTGCCCCGGGATCACCGGACAGGCCAAAGCAGAAAATATTATGGCACTTGTAAAAAAGCATCATCTTAGCTCCCCTGTATATGTAGGCGATACCAAAGGAGATTTTGAAGCATGCCAAAAGGCAGGCGTACCTTTGGGTCAATCATTTTTCTTATGGGTTTAGCCCCAAATGTTTTAGGTTATCGCCATCCTGCCGCCATCCTTGACAGGTCAAAAAATAAATGCTTTGGGTT
>ONBN01000053.1 GCA_900316115.1 uncultured Eubacteriales bacterium | reverse complement strand
AGTACGGACATACCAATGCATCGTCTTCAATCTGTTTCTCACAATTCTTGCATATCTTCATTATTGTTGCCTCCTATGCTGGAATCAAAGTGTAATTCTGGAAACAGGCAAAAGCCCTTTTGTTTTCTTGAAATCCATATTACATTCAAACCGCTCTATTGTATCTGACGGATCAATCATATCGAAATCAATTTCTTCCAACTGCTCTCTACGAATTGAGACAGAGAGAACCGTATCGTCAGATTCGTATCCAGTTGAGTCCGTTACTGTATCTTCTACGTGTATAATGACTCGACTAATTGGAAGAAGAGAAAACATTTCCCTGGCGATTCTGAGGACACAGCTGCATATGTAATCCTGTGCTATATCGTAATGCATGGTTTTAGACATTGCCTTGGAAGAAAGGTTTCCTGCTTTTGTCAAAGATAATACGTGGTTTGGGACAACCTTTGATGTTTTTGCATGGAACTCAACTTCCAAAACATCTGGATCAGGCAGTGATCGAGAATGCACTTGCACCGGAGAAAGATGTTGACTGTATGACAGATCTTTCCATGTCAGGCGTATTTACAGGCAAGAAACTTGGTTTCCCGCCATGTACACCACAGGCATGCATGGAGATCCTGGATCATTATGGCATTGACTGCACAGGCAAGAAAGCAGTTGTGATCGGAAGAAGCCTTGTTGTTGGTAAGCCGGCGGCTATGATGCTTGTAAAGAAAAACGCTACAGTTACTATCTGCCATACAAGAACTGTAGATATGCCGTCTGTAGCAAAAGAAGCAGATATCATTATTGTTGCAGCAGGCCGTGCAGGTGTTGTTGGTGCTGAGTATGTAAGAGAAGGCCAGACCATCATCGATGTAGGTATTAACGTAAATGCAGAAGGAAAGCTTTGCGGAGACGTTGATTATGCCGCTGTTGAGCCGATCGTTGATGCCATCACGCCAGTTCCAGGCGGAGTTGGAAGTGTTACTACTTCTGTTCTTGTAGGACATGTTGTAGAAGCAGCTATGAGAAAAACAAAATAAGTGGTGCCAGGGCGCATATAGCAGGAAATAAGCCGCAGGTGTCATAGTAATATCAATAAAATAGAATAGAGAAAAGCCTCTTTGCATAGATATATAACAAGATATCAGGATTGTGGGAGTGTAAAGCACCAAACAATCCGTAGGCATGACATAGTAACAGAAATGGGACTGCGTGTAAATGATTTATGCAAGGGGGCTTTTTTATGGAAAATTTTCAGGTTTACCGGGATATCCAGGCCAGGACCGGCGGAGATATATACATAGGGGTTGTAGGACCTGTCCGCACTGGAAAATCCACGTTTATACGAAGGTTTATGGAACTGGTGGCACTTCCCGGAATGGAGGAAAAAAAGCAGGCAGAAGTACGGGATCAGCTGCCATTAAGCGGAATAGGTAAAATGATCACCACTGTGGAGCCTAAATTTATTCCAAAGGACGCAGTGGAAGTTACACTGGAAGGAGATCAGAAGGTAAGGGTACGGCTGATCGACTGTGTAGGATTTCTGGTAAAAGATGCTTCCGGCCATATTGAGGACGGTAAAGAGCGGATGGTAAAAACACCATGGTTCCCCAAGCCGATTCCCTTCCATGAGGCAGCAGAAGAGGGTACCAGAAAGGTGATCCAGCAGCATTCTACCATCGGCCTTGTGATCACTGCAGACGGAAGCTTTGGGGAGATCCCAAGGGAAAATTTCCAGGAAGCAGAGGAAACCTCCATCCGGGAACTGAAAAATCAGGGGAAGCCTTTCCTGGTGATTCTGAATTCCCAGATGCCCTATAAAGAAGAAACTGTGAAGCTTGCAAAGGAATTACAGGATAAATACCAGACAACGGTTGTACCTGCCAATTGTGAACAGCTTCGAAAAGAAGACATTACCCGGATCCTGGAAAAGGTATTGTATGAATTCCCGGTGAGTGAGATTTCATTCTTTATTCCCAAATGGGTGGAAATGCTGCCAGTGGATCATCCGGTAAAAAGCCAGATTCTGGCCCAGATCAAGGATCTGATGAAAAAAATGACCCACATCCGGGATTTGTCCGGTGGAATCCATTTGGATGGACCATATGTAAGAGATACATTTCTGGAAGAGTGCAATCTTTCCAATGGAAAGGTGTCCATTCGGGTAGATGTGGATGATAAATATTATTATCAGATGCTTACTGGAAAGCCAGTATGATCTGGTAAATACCATGAAAGAGCTTTCCAGTATGAAAGAAGAGTATATAAAGATAAAAGAAGCTCTGGAATCTGTACACAGCTGTGGGTATGGAGTGGTGGTGCCACAGTTATCAGAAATCCGTCTGGAGGAACCGGCTGTGATCCGCCAGGGAAACAAATATGGGGTAAAGATCCGTTCAAAAAGCCCGTCTATCCATATGATCCGGGCAGAGATCGAAACAGAGATCGCTCCGATTGTGGGGACAGAGCAGCAGGCAAAGGATTTGATTGCTTATATCGGGGAAAATGCTTCCAAAGAAGTGGGTATCTGGGAAACGAATATTTTTGGAAAATCTATAGAACAGCTGGTGCAGGACGGGATCCGCAGCAAGATTTCTTCCATCAGTCAGGAAAGCCAGCAAAAACTGCAGGACACCATGCAGAAGATCGTGAATGACAGCAAAGGCGGGCTTGTGTGCATTATCATATAAGTGTTTAGGCTTAGACGGCACGCCCCTAGCGGGGGGCGTGTTTTTTTGCCCATGCAGACAGAAACTCCATCTGCTCCCTGTCTGATAAAAGCTGGGAATCCAGATCATTGCCGGCTGCCAGGCAGCAGCACAGCACCAGGGACTGCAATAAAAAGAAAAGAAAAAGAAACAAAAGCATATGCATACCTCCAAAATCTGCCTGACTGGATGTAACTGTAAGAACTGACAGGCAATTACGAAATCTGTTGTTAAAAGGATTTGTTTCTAAGTGTTTCCTTTGTGGCTTTTTTTATACATATGATAATTTGATCAAAATAGTACACAATGATTTCGGAACAGATATGGACTTTAAGAAAACCCTGTGCTATAATTCATAAAAGATATGCCATGACTCTTTGCACAGCAACATTACGTCTGGCATTCTGTAATCGATAACTAAACTTCTAGGAGGGAAATGAACATGAGAAAGTTCAGCAAGAAACTTGCAGCACTGGTTCTGGTACTGTGCATGGTGTTTGGGACATTTGCACCTGTATCTGCTGCAACCCGTACATCCAAGGCTGACAAGCAGCTTCAGACTGCAGTTGCCAAGGTGATGAAGAATCGTAAGATCACATCTTCCACATCTAAGACAGTAGCACTGAACAGAGTGTTTACTTATGTATCCAAGCTTAAATATGGCAGAGCACCTCTTGGGTTCAAGCCAGCTACCACAAAGAACTGGGAGATTGATTTTGCAAAGCAGATGCTGAAGACCAGAAGCGGAAGTTGCTATCATTATGCTGCAGCCCTTGCATTCTGTGCTAAGAAAGCAACCGGATACCCGGTACGTATCGGCTTTGGTACCAGCAACTTCATTAAGAAGACCAACTGGCAGCCGCATGCATGGGTAGAGGTGAAGATCGGACGTACCTGGTATGTATACGATGCAAATGCAGCAGCTGTTGCATCCAAGCAGAAGATCAATGGTACCAAATGGTCCAAAGTTAAGCTTTCTACAGTTAAGAACAAAAAATACAAACCGACAAATTACATAAACGTGGAGATCTAAAAGATGGTTTTCAGCTCTATGGTTTTTCTGTGTATCTTTTTGCCGGTCACTTTTGGTCTGCATCTCCTTCTTCCGGGGATGCGGGCCAAAAATACGTTACTGGTTATAGCCAGCCTCCTTTTTTATGCATATGGAGAGCCGGTTTATGTGCTGCTTCTTATAGGCTCATCCTTTTTTAATTACCTGTTTGCCTGGCTTGTGGAGCGGGATCCAGGGCATAAAAAGGGCTGGGTGGTGGCAGCTGTGCTTACCAATCTTGCAGTTCTTATTATTTTTAAATACACAGGATTTTTAATCAGTTCATTTAATTCTATTACAGGTGCGGCAGTTCCTGTACCACAGATTCGTATGCCCATCGGTATTTCATTTTTTACTTTCCAGGCTTTGTCCTATGTGATCGATGTATACCGTGGCACTACAAAGGCACAGAGAAATTTTGGCAAGGTTCTTCTTTATGTGTCCTTTTTCCCGCAGTTGATCGCAGGTCCTATTGTAAAATACCATGACATAGAGGTTGAGGTTAATACAAGGACTCAGACACTGGAGGGGACATTTACAGGTATCCGCAGGTTTGCTGCAGGACTTTGCAAAAAGGTTCTGATCGCCAATACTATGGGACTTGTGGCAGACAATCTTTTCGGGGCAGCCGCTTCCCAGATCAATATCCTGGGAGCATGGGCAGGCACCATTTCCTATATGCTGCAGATCTATTTTGATTTCAGCGGATACAGCGATATGGCCATTGGCCTTGGATGGATGTTTGGTTTTCATTTTAAAGAAAACTTTAACTATCCTTACATCAGCAGCAGTATTAAAGAATTCTGGAGAAGATGGCATATTTCTCTTTCCGGATGGTTTAAGGAATATCTGTATATTCCCCTTGGAGGCAACCGTAAGGGCCGTACCAGGACTGTGATCAACAAAATGATCGTATTTCTGGCTACCGGTATCTGGCACGGTGCAGCCGTCAACTTCCTTTTCTGGGGTGTTTATCACGGACTGTTCCTTATGCTGGAGGAGTATGTACCTGCTATCTGCAAAAAGGGCGGCAAGGTGAAAGGCTTTTTCCAGCACGTTTATGCTCTTTTGGTTGTATGCATCGGATTTGTATTCTTCCGTGCAGAGACTATGAGCCAGGGCGTTTTCTGGCTGAAACAGATGTTTACAGGATTTTCTTTTTCTGCATCAGCAGTAAGCCTTGTGCTTCAGCAGCTTACACCGGTTTATCTGGTAACACTTGTTTGTGCGGTGATCGCAGCTACCCCTGTAAATGCGTCCCTGAAGAAATGCCGTGGCTATGAGGGAGTTGTTTCCCTGCTTAGCTTTGTGGGACTTCTTCTTTGCATTTTAAGCCTTGCAGGCGGTACTTATAATCCGTTTATTTATTTCCGTTTCTAGGAGGACATGACAAATGAAAAAAAGTAAAATATTGTACAGTATTCTGTTTTTTGGAATCTGTCTTGTTCCTTCTGTAGGTATATTTTTTACCCACCAGGAAAGTTCTTCAGAGAACCGTACCCTGGCAGAGTTTCCTTCTGTAAAGACAGAGGAGGGCGGCTTTAATTTTGACTGGCTGTCCCAGGCAGGAGACTATTTTCAGGATCACTTTGCATTCCGTAATGAGCTTGTTACAGCCAATGCTGTGGTAAACGGCAGGGTTCTTGGTGTATCCACGGCTTCAGGAGTGATCCAGGGAACAGACGGATGGCTGTACTATAAGGATTCCCTTGCTGATTATCTGGGTACAGATCCGCTTTCAGAGAGAAGTCTTTTCAATATTGCACATACTTTGTCTATGATGCAGACCTATCTGGAAGGAAGAAATGTGGATTTCCTTTTTACAGTTGCACCAAACAAGAATTCCCTGTATGATGAACATATGCCTTACTATGATAAGGTAAAGGTTTCAGATGAGAAGAATCTGGACCGGCTGGTGCCCTGGCTTTCCAGCGAAGGCGTCCATTATGCAGATCTGTATCATATGCTTTTGTCTCAGGACGAGACTTTGTATCACAAGCGGGATTCCCACTGGAATAACAAAGGAGCTGCACTGGCTTCAGACCTGCTTCTGGATACCCTTGAAAAGGAGCATGATTCCTGGGAGGAAGAGCCTTATCAGGTGCGTACAGATTTTGAAGGTGATCTGGATACCATGCTGTATCCTTCCATGCCTCAGCTGGAGGATGAGATCTATTATGACAGGCAGACCACCTATGCGTATGTAGGGGAAATAGGCAGCAATTTTGATCCTAAGATCACTACCGTCAATCCGGTGAAGTCCGGCAGTCTGGTGATGTATAGGGATTCTTTTGGCAATGCGCTGCTGCCGTTTATGGCAGATGCTTATGCTAATGCATATTTTTCAAGAGGTATCCCATATCAGCTTAGCGATATTGATACTACAGGGGCAGATACAGTGGTTGTAGAACGGGCAGAAAGATTCCTGCCTGAGATGGCTGTGTCAGCACCGGTGATGGCAGGACCGGCCATTGTACCGGAAAGCCTGCTTACAGAGAGGGCTTCAGACGGAGCCTTTGATCTGGCATCCAAAATGGTTGGTAATATGATCCAGATCACAGGAAGGATCAAGCCTGAATACCTGGATACAGATACACAGATCTATCTGCGGATCAATCAGGCAGGCGTGTATGAGGCATTCCCTGTAGATGTGAAGCTGGAGGACGGTACACTGGATGATGGAGGCTTTTGCCTGTATCTTTATTCTGAATCACTGGCTCCCGGGGAGAACAGCCTGGAGGTTGTGACAAAGGATGACCAGGGATATAATATTATTTACAGTCAGACATTTGAGCCTGGAGAATAAGGCTCTAAAGGAGGAACAGATTATGAAGATGAAAAGCGTAAAAGCATTTTTAAGTATTGCAGTGGCAGCTTCTATGGCTGTTTCTGCACCGGCAGCAGTATTTGCCGAGGACACTACAGCACAGGAAGCAGAGGCACAGGACAGTGCAGAAGAAGCAACTGCAGAGGATTTTACCATTGCCTTTGACGGAGGAAAGTTATCTGTAACAAACCAGACAACACAGACCATCAAAGAAGCAAAGCTTGTAGAGGCTGCTGCAGATGACAGTGAAGAAGCAGATGATTCTGCAGATGATGCTAAGGAAGCAAAGATGAACCTTGTGCTTACAGAGGAAGACGGTACAGAGCATACTTTTGAGGATGTGACAGTAGACAAATGGAAAGATGCAGTCCTTGTGAATTCCTATGAGTTCCTGTACATTAATTACAAGGATGAAAGCGGTAAAGATCAGGAAGCCGCAGAGACAGCAGATGAGCGTACCTTTGATGAGCCGATTACCATGTATGTATCTGCAAATGTGCATGTACGTAAGGAAGCTGACAAAGAGTCTGAATCCTTAAAGGTTGCAGCACTTGGTGATGAATTTACAGTTGTTGCTGCAGTTCCGGGATGGTTCAAGGTAGAGAACGGGGATGATACAGGATATGTATTCCACAGCTATCTTACAGAGGACAAAGAAGCAGTAGATGCGCTTGTAAAAGCAAAACAGGAAGCAGATGCAGCAGCAGCCCAGGCTGCAGCAGCGGCAGCGGCTCAGGCAGCACAGCAGCAGGCAGCAGCGGCTCAGGCAGCCCAGCCTGCACAGAAGACAGAGGTCAGCAGACAGGCATATGATGACTGCGATGGAAGCGGACATGGATATTATGAGATCACATGGTCCGATGGAAGCGTGACCTATGAAAACTATTAATTTTCACAAAAGCATAAAGAGATGTTTCATGGTGGTCTGCGGGGCAGTTCTTCTGCCTCTTGCAGCATCCCAGGCATATGCATCAGAAGAAACACCTCAGGAAACCGTTTCCCAGGCAACACCTGCACCCACAGTAAAGAATGGTCTTTTAAAAGAAGGCAGGTATTACTGCTACTACAAAAAAGGGAAAAAGATCAAGAACCGCTGGGTAAATATTGGCTCTAACCGTTATTTCTTTAATACAAACGGTCATGCAGTGACAAACAGCATGAAAAGAGGCCAGTATGTATATGTGTTTGATCTTGAAGGAAAGCTGCAGCGTCCAAAGAAGCCTTCTATCGTAAAGGTAGGACAGAACATGTACTATGTAGACAGCAAAGGCCATGCCACTGTAGGCTGGTTTGTGCTGAAGAACCGTCTTTACAGAGGAGACCCCAAAGGCAGGTTATGCAAGAACCGTGTTTATGACGGGATTACCTTTGGGAAAAACGGGTATGCAGTAAACGACACCAATGCCCAGCTGAAGATGCAGACCATGAAGATCATGCCCAAGATCACAAACAGCAGGATGACCAGCTACCAGAAACTGAATGCCTGCTGGAATTATGTAGTAAACAATATTTACTATTATGGCTGGTATCCGGGAACTGCCAAGGGATGGCAGAGAAGATGTGCTTTAAATACACTGGCTACAGGAAGATGAAACTGCTATGGTTATGCCTGTGCATTTGCAGCTCTTGCAAAGGAAGCGGGATTTAAGCCAAAGGTTGTAGCCGGCCGTGTTTCCGGTACAAGAGACGGTGCCGGGGATGGTTTGACACGTCATTGCTGGGTGATCATTAACGGAGCATATTATGATCCGGAAGCTCATGCAGCAGGCTGGTGGCGGGGAGTATACGGCAGCGGAAGCTATGATATTAACCATCAGATCAGCCAGATCGTAGATTTCTGACAGAGCAGGAAAGATTTAAAATGCATCTGGGAGGAAATTTATAAAGATTTTTAAAAGCATCTGGAAGAATTTCGTAAGATTTCAAAAAGCATTCAGGAAGAAGTTTTTCTTCCCAAGAATTTTTATTTATCGAAAGATCCGGGGATATGCAGTGCAGGTGGCAACCGAGGAACTTTCTGAATAAAGTAATAAGAAGACCTTTCCGGAGAAGCGTATGACAGGCAGAGAATTTACTGGAAAAGGGATAGGAGTGGCAGTGCTGGATACAGGACTTTTTCCACATGCAGACTTTAGCGGTCGTATCCGTGGATTTTATGATTTTCTTTTTTACCGCAGGCAGCCCTATGATGACAATGGACATGGGACCCATGTTACCGGGATCCTGGCAGGGGATGGAAGGATGTCCTTGGGCAGATATGCAGGTGCAGCTCCTGGCTGTAGTATTGTTGCGCTAAAGGTGTTGGACAGATTTGGCAACGGAAGCAAAGAGGATGTGCTGCGGGCATTCCAGTGGATCCGAAGATACAGGGAGGAGTACAGGATCCGGGTGGTGAATATTTCCGTAGGAACTACCTGCCGTACACAGAATGAACAGGACGCACTATTGGATACGGTGGAGCAGCTGTGGGATGAAGGGCTGGTAGTGGTAGCAGCAGCTGGAAACCAAGGGCCAAGGCCAGGCAGTATTACAGCACCTGGAAGCAACAAAAAGGTGATCACTGTAGGTTCCAGTGACCTGCTGGAAGGAAAAGGAGCAGTTTCCGGGCGGGGGCCTACCAGGGAATGCGTATGTAAGCCAGATGTGGTAGCACCAGGGAATCATATCGTGTCCTGTGTGCCTTATGAGAAGGGGAAGCCTGCAGCAGGGGGCAGACCCAGGATCTACGGATATGGAGTCAAAAGCGGGACTTCTATGTCCACGCCAGCTGTATCAGGAGCCATTGCCTGTGTTTTGGAAAAGGATTCCACCCTTACAAATGTGGACATTAAGATGATGCTGAAGGAAAGCGCAGACGATATGCAGCTTCCAAGAAATATCCAGGGCTGGGGCCGCTTCAACCGCCAGAAATTTTTGAATTTATGATGGAAACGTAAAGGCCAGGTAAAGTTTGTCAGTTACGGTACGGAATTTGTTTGACAAAAAATTATCACTGTAACGTACAAAAGCGTTGACTTAGATCCTTTTTTTGAGTACAATGGAAACGATGTGAATACAGTTCATAGAATATGAATACCTTTCATATTCATAGAGGAGGAAATTATGGAAAATAGACGAGTGACAATGAATCGGCATACGAATCTGCTTCAGCTTGAGGAGCATATGTATCCGCTGGTGGATGTAAAAACACCAAACGTATTCCGAAACCTTTTCCCGTATTCTGAGATACCAAAGATCGCATTTAATGACAGGGTGGTTCCCCACCATATGCCAGATGATATCTGGATCACAGATACCACATTCAGAGACGGACAGCAGTCCAGGGCTCCTTACACTACAGACCAGATCGTAAGGATTTATGATTATCTTCATAAGCTGGGCGGCCCGGAAGGAAGGATCCGTGCTTCCGAATTTTTCCTCTATAGCAAAAAAGACAGGGATGCAGTTGAGAAGTGTATGGAACGTGGCTATGAGTTCCCGGAAGTAACCAGCTGGATCCGTGCAAATAAGAAAGATTTCCAGCTTGTACGTGACATGGGTATGAGAGAGACTGGTATCCTTGTAAGCTGTTCTGATTATCATATATTCTATAAGATGAAAATGACCCGTAAGCAGGCTATGGAGCATTATCTCAGCATTGTAAAGGAATGTCTGGAGATCGGTGTTTCCGTGCGCTGCCATCTGGAGGATATTACAAGAGCGGATATTTACGGCTATGTGATCCCGTTCTGTCTGGAACTTATGAAGCTGCGCCAGCAGTATGGCATTCCGGTAAAGGTAAGATGCTGTGATACCATGGGCTATGGAGTAAACTACCCTGGTGCTGTGATCCCACGTTCTGTGCCTGGTATCATTTATGGTATTATGGTTCATGCAGGTGTGCCTTCCGAGCTGATCGAATGGCATGGACATAATGATTTCTACAAGGCTGTAAGCAACTCCACTACAGCATGGCTGTATGGTGCCTGTGGAGTGAATACCTCTCTGTTCGGTATTGGGGAGCGGACCGGTAATACCCCTCTGGAAGCTATGGTATTTGAGTATGCACAGCTGAGAGGCAATCTGGGCGGCATGGATACCACAGTGATCACAGAGCTGGCTGAATACTATGAAAAAGAGATCGGTTATCATATTCCGGAAAGAACACCTTTTGTAGGAAAGAACTTTAATGTGACACGAGCAGGGATCCATGCAGATGGTCTTCTGAAGAATGAGGAGATCTATAATGTATTTGATACAGAAAAATTCCTGAACAGATCTGCAGAAGTGGCAGTATCCAATACTTCAGGAGCAGCTGGAATCGCTCACTGGATTGACACTCATTACCGTTTGAAAGGCGATAAGAAGGTTGATAAGAACAGCGAGCTTGTTACAATGATCAAGGCATGGGTAGACAGCCAGTATGAAGACGGCCGTGTTACAGTACTGTCTGATGAAGAACTGGAGACTGTGATCGCAGAGACCTGTGAGAGACTTGGCATTACACTGAACTGAGAGAAGGAGGAATATCTAAATGGCAAAAATTCAGATGAACACACCCCTTGTAGAGATGGACGGAGATGAGATGACCCGTATTCTCTGGAAGATTATTAAGGATGAACTTCTGAATCCTTTTATTGACCTTAAGACAGAATATTATGATCTTGGACTGGAGCACAGAAATGATACAGATGACCAGGTTACTGTAGATGCAGCAGAGGCTACCAAGAAATACGGTGTTGCTGTAAAATGCGCTACCATTACCCCGAACAAGGCAAGAATGGACGAGTATGACCTGAAAAAGATGTACAAAAGCCCGAACGGCACCATCCGTGCTATCCTTGATGGCACTGTATTCCGTGCACCTATCGTTGTAAAGGGTATCGAGCCTTGTGTACGTAACTGGAAAAAGCCGATCACCATTGCCCGTCATGCATATGGGGATGTATACAAGAATACAGAAATGCACATTGACAAGCCGGGAGATGCTTACCTTGTATTTGAAGGAGCAGACGGAGAGACAAAGAAAGAACTGATCCATCATTTTGACAAGCCAGGTGTGATCCAGGGTATGCACAATATTGAAGAATCCATTTCAAGCTTTGCAAGATGTTGCTTTAACTATGCACTGGATACAAAGCAGGATCTGTGGTTTGGCGGCAAGGACACCATTTCCAAGATCTATGATGGGAAATTCAAAGAGATCTTTGCAACGATTTATGAGGAAGAATTTAAAGATAAATTCCAGGAAGCAGGGATCACTTATTTCTACAGCCTGATCGATGATATTGTAGCCCGTGTCATGAAAGCAGAGGGCGGCTTTATCTGGGCATGCAAGAACTATGACGGAGATGTGATGAGTGATATGGTATCCTCTGCCTTTGGTTCTCTTGCTATGATGACTTCTGTACTGGTTTCGCCTCATGGATACTACGAGTATGAGGCTGCCCATGGAACTGTACAGAGACATTATTACAGACATCTGGAAGGAAAAGAAACATCCACAAACTCTGTTGCAACTATTTTTGCATGGACAGGTGCTCTTCGTAAAAGAGGAGAGATGGACGGTATCCAGGAACTCCAGGATTTTGCAGACAAGCTGGAAAAAGCTACCCTTTCTACCATTGAAAGTGGAAAGATGACAAAGGATTTGGCTCTTATCACTTCCTTAAAGGACGTAACAGTGCTGAACAGCAAAGAGTTTATCCTTGCTATCCGTGAGAATCTGGAGAAGCTTCTCTGATTTTGGAAAAAAGATACCAACATAAAAAGAATATCAATATAAAAAGGAGGAACCGGTCATCAGGCCAGTTCCTCCCATTTTTCATATAATTCCTCTAATTCTGCTGCAATGGCAGCCTTTTCTTTGCTTAACCTGGTGCATTCTGCTACATTGGTACAAACCTCAGGAAGCACCATGGTTTCATCGATTTCTTTATCACGGGTTTCCAGTTCTTCAATCCGCTTTTCGGTTTTTTTCAGTTCATTTTCCCTTTTGCGTTCCTTTGCCTGCTGTTCCTTTTGTTGCTGCCAGGAAAGCTTGTTATCTGAAACCTGGGCAAGTTCTTCCTCCTGGACTGCGGCAGGTGCATATCTGGCAGTAAGTTCTTCCTTCTTTTCCAGATAATAGTCATAATCCCCGATGTAATTCACAATAGCCTGGTTGGTCAGATCCATGATCCTGGTAGCTGTCTGGTTAATGAAGTAACGGTCATGGGACACGTAAAGCACAGTACCTGTATAGCTGTTCAGGGCTTCCTCAAGGATCTCCTTGGAGGCGATATCCAAATGGTTGGTTGGCTCATCCAGGATCAGGAAGTTTGCCTCTGAAAGCATCAACTTTGCAAGGGATACACGGCCACGCTCTCCACCGGAAAGGGAAGAGATCACCTTGAATACATCATCCCCTGTGAACAGAAAGGCTGCCAGCATGTTGCGGATCTGAGTCTCCGTAAGGGTAGGATAGGTGTCGGAAATCTCCTGGAACACGGTCTTTTCCATGTGGAGCACATGATGTTCCTGGTCGTAGTAACCGATCTGTACTTTGGAACCAAGGGTAAACTTGCCGGAATCCGCAGGAAGAACCTGGTTCAGGATCTTAAGCAGTGTAGTCTTGCCTGTACCGTTATTGCCGATCAGGGCGACCCGCTCCCCACGCTTGATCTCAAAAGAAATATTCTGGAAAAGGGTCTGTCCTGGAAAAGATTTGGAAAGATCTTCCACAGTAAGTACGTCATTGCCGCTGACAAAACGAGGCTCCAGGGTAAGACGCATCTGATCCGCTATTTCTAAAGGCTTGTCCAGACGCTGCATCTTATCCAGCATTTTCTCACGGCTTTCTGCACGGCGGATGGACTTTTCACGGTTAAAGGACTTCAGCTTTGCGATGACAGCCTCCTGATGCTTGATCTCCCTTTGCTGGTTCAGGTAAGCCTTATACTGGGCATCACGGAGCTGGGCCTTTTTCAGGGCATAGGCAGAATAATTGCCGCTGTACATCCGTACATTTCCAGTTTCGATCTCCACTACTTTTGTTACAACCTTGTCAAGAAAATACCTGTCATGGGATACGATCAGTACAGCACCAGGGTAGGTGAGCAGATATGTTTCCAGCCATGCAATGCTTTCCATATCCAGGTGGTTGGTCGGCTCATCCAGAAGAAGGATATCTGGCTGGGACAGAAGAAGCTTGCCAAGTGCAACCCTTGTTTTCTGGCCTCCGGAAAGTGTTTCAATCTGTTTGGTAAAATCTTCCTCTGAAAAACCAAGACCCTTCAGTACGCCTGTGATCTGGCTTTTGTAGGCATAACCGTTTTCCAGTTCAAACTGATGGGTAAGCCGGGAATAGGTTTTCATCAGATCCTCCAGCTGTTCCCCTTCTGTGTTTTTCATTTCCTGCTCCAGGGTACGGATCCTGTTCTCCATATCTATGATGTGCTGTTTGGTGGAAGTAAGCTCATCATAAATGGTCTGATGACCGTGAATGTCCTGGTACTGGGCCAGATAGCCGATCTTTTTGTCCCTGGAGATCACCACAGAACCGGAGTCTGCAGGAAGTTCATTCATAATGATACGCAGTAGTGTGGTTTTGCCTGCACCATTGTTGCCGATCAGAGCTGTTTTTTCTCTTTCTTCAATATGAAAACATGCGTCTTTGATGATCTCTTCTTCACCAAAGGACTTGCATATATTCTGACATGATAAAATCATAAATGTTCCTCCAAAAAATAAGAAATCCACAAGCCAGTTTATTATATAATAAAAGGGCGCCAGGTGTCAAAAAATAAATAAAACAGGCATAAAATAAGCAAAAGTAAGCATCTTAGATTGACAATAAAATGTCATTTGAGTATAATTGAGATATAAATTTTAGATATGGGCAGCAGGAGGAAGAGTAGGTGGAAGCAAAGGAAATATCAAAGGCGGTTATTAAAAGGCTGCCCCGGTATTATCGTTATCTGGGAGAGTTGATCGAGGAGAACGTAGAGAGGATCTCATCAGGCGATCTCAGTAAGAAGATGCATGTGACAGCGTCCCAGATCCGTCAGGATCTTAACAATTTCGGCGGGTTTGGACAGCAGGGTTATGGATATAATGTACGTTATCTGTATATGGAGATCGGTAAGATCCTTGGGCTGGATACCATCCATCCCATGATCATCGTAGGTGCCGGTAATCTGGGACAGGCACTTGCCAATTACAGTGATTTTGAGAAGAGAGGATTCCGCCTGGTGGGGATCTTTGATGTGAATCCGGTTCTGGAGGGGATTTCCGTAAGAGGCATCGGGATCCAGATGATCAATACGCTTCCTGAATTTCTCAAGGAGAATCCGGTGGAGATCGCCATTCTTACCCTTCCGAAGCATAAAGCAAAGGAAATGGCAGGTGTTCTGATCAAAAACGGGGTTAAGGCTATCTGGAACTTTGCTCACATTGATCTGGATGCACCGGAAGATGTGATCGTGGAGAATGTTCAACTTTCCGAGAGTCTGATGACTCTGTCTTATAACTTAAGCCAGTATCGGAAAGAGCATGTAGAAGAAAAAAAAGAAACAGAAGCTTAAGGGGCTTTTCCCTTCAGGTCAAAGGCTGCTGCCTGACACCGGTTCATCCGGCTGGTCAGGGCGGCTTTTTCCTTTTAAAAAGACAAAGGAGTGTGGGCGTGTATGAAAAAGGTGGTAACAAGCAAAGAAATGGCAAGTCTGGATGCATATACCATTCATGATGTAGGGATCCCGTCCATGGTGCTGATGGAACGGGCGTCCATGGCTGTGGCAGCCCAGATCCAGATGATGGCTTCAGGTATGGAACGGATCCTGGCTGTATGTGGAAGCGGCAATAACGGAGGAGATGGCGTGGCTGTGGCCAGGCTTTTATACCTGAAAGGATACAGGGTAGACCTGTTTCTTGCAGGCAATCCTCAGAAATATTCTGCACAGATGGCCCAGCAGGTTCAGATTGCCAGGAATTATCATGTGCCTGAGGTGAATAACCCGGCATGGCACGAATATACTACTATAGTAGATGCCCTTTTCGGCGTAGGCCTGGCCAGACCGATAGAGGGTAGATACAAAGAGATCATTCAGGCAATGAATGAGACAGATGCAAAAAAGGTGGCAGTAGATATCCCTTCCGGGCTGGACGGAAGTACTGGCAAGGTGCTTGGCACTGCGTTTTGTGCTGATCTTACTGTGACCTTTGCATTTATGAAGCAGGGCATGTGCTTTTATCCTGGCAGAAGCCTGTCAGGGAAAGTGGTGGTAGCAGATATCGGGATTTATGATATCCCCGGGAATTATGGCAGGCCAGTATGGCAGCTGGAAAAAGAAGATATGAAGCTGCTGCCCCAGAGAGTTCCCTGGGGAAATAAGGGTACTTTCGGCAAGGTGCTTCTGGTAGCAGGTTCAAAGGGCATGTGCGGAGCCGCTTATTTTGCAGCCTGTGCAGCCTTAAATACAGGAGCAGGTATGGTAAAGGTACAGACTGTGGAAGAGAACCGGATCCCCCTTCAGTCATTGCTCCCGGAAGCAATGGTGGAAACAGGTTTTTCAGAAGAGACAAACAGACAGCTGTTAAACTGGTGTGATGTACTGGTGATTGGCCCAGGCCTTGGATGCCAGGAGGAAAGCAGGGATCGTGCAGAGTGGTTCCTGATCCATGGAAACCAGGCAGGGAAGCCGGTGATCCTGGATGCAGACGGACTGAATCTGTTATCCATGCATCCGGACTGGAAGCAGTATCTGGCAGGAAATACTGTGCTGACTCCCCATATGGGAGAGATGTGCAGGCTTACAGGACTTTCCGTGTCAGAATTAAAGGAAGACCCGGTAGGTGCAGCTGCCGGATATGCAAAGGAGACAGGCGCTGTGTGTGTATTAAAGGATGCAGGCACAGTTACTGCTGGCTGCAGGGATGAGATCTATATCAATATGTCAGGAAATGCAGGGATGGCAGCAGCAGGAAGCGGTGATGTGCTTTCCGGGATGCTGGCAGGTGTGTTCTGCATGTACTTAAGCAGCGATAAAGGCCCGGATCCTGCCAGAATGGCAGCCCTTGGCGTATTTTTACACGGACTTTGCGGCGACAGGGCAGCAGATATTTCCGGTACAAGAGGCATGAATGCCCGTAATATCCTGGATGCGATCCCGCTTGTACTTCGGGATTTTGAAACAGGAAACAGGGAGGAACATTATGGAAAAATTCAGTAGAGTAAAGGCAGTGGTGGATCTGGATGCAGTTGCCCATAATTTTGAAGCCATGCATAAAAATATAAGACCAGATACAAAGATGATCGCTGTGGTAAAGGCAGATGCTTACGGACATGGGGCTGTGCCTATTGCCAGGATGATCCAGGATTATGATTATATCTGGGGCTATGCAGTTGCAACAGAGGAAGAGGCACTTTCCTTAAGGGAGGCAGGGATCCACAAACCCATCCTGGTGCTTGGCCTTGTATTTCCGGAATGTATGGAAGAATTGGCAAAAAATGATATCAGCATCGCTGTAAGCAGTATCAGTCTTGCCAGAGAATATGCAAGGGCAGGCAGGAAGCTTTCCAAAACTGTGAAGATCCATCTGGCTGTAGATACAGGGATGACAAGGATCGGTTTTCATGACGGTCCGGAAAGCCTGGAAGAAATCAAAAATATCAGTAAGCTGCCGTATCTGGAGATCGAAGGCATGTTTACCCATTTTGCCAGGGCTGACGAGTATGACGTAAGCCCTGCAAAGGTGCAGCTGGACCGCTATCTGGCTTTTGCAGATCTTTTAGAGGAAAACGGCATACATATTCCTATGAAGCACTGTTCCAACAGCGCAGGGCTGATACGTCTTCCAGAGGCCAATCTGGATGCTGTGCGGGCTGGGATCACCATTTACGGCGTGTATCCATCCCAGGAGGTGGAGAAGCATATTGTAGAGCTTCAGCCTGTTATGGAACTGAAAAGCCATGTGTCCTTTGTAAAGAAGATCGCAAAAGGAACAGCAGTAAGCTATGGAGGCACTTTTGTTGCGCCAAAGGATATGCAGCTTGCCACGATTCCGGTAGGATATGCAGACGGATATGCAAGACAGCTGTCCGGAAAAGGATGGGTGCTGATCCATGGGAAAAAGGCACCGATCTGTGGAAGAGTCTGTATGGACCAGTTTATGGTAGATGTTACAGATATTCCCGGGGTAAAACCAGGGGATGAGGTAACACTGCTTGGAAAAGACGGGGAAGAGAGGATCGATATAGATACACTTGGGGATCTGTCCGGACGATTCTCCTATGAGTTTCTCTGTGAGATATCCGGCCGTGTGCCACGAGTATATATCAAAGGCGGGAGCCAGTTCACTATCTGAATATAGCTTCCGGCAGAACCACGCATGTATACACGAAAAAAATATGGAAATACTATAACTATCCAGTAGAAAGTAACTGTAAGGGTAATGAACGGTTACGAAATACTTAGTTTAAACCATAATAAAGGCGAGTTGGAGTGTGAATTGTGTGGTTATTAAAAGAGGCGATATATTTTACGCAGATTTAAGGCCTGTGGTAGGCAGTGAACAGGGCGGGATCCGGCCTGTTCTGATCATACAGAATGATGTGGGGAACAGGCACAGTCCTACTGTGATCTGTGCTGCTATTACATCCAAGATGAATAAGGCAAAGCTGCCTACACATATAGAGATTGATGCATCTGCCTATGGGATCGAGAAAGATTCCGTGATCCTTCTGGAGCAGCTTCGCACCATTGATAAACGAAGACTGAAGGATAAGGTGTGCCATCTGGACGACACTCTTCTTGACAAGGTGAACCATGCACTGGAGATCAGCCTGGAACTGACTTTTTAGGCCTGTTTTGGGGCTTTTCGGGGTTTTACCGGCAAGGGGCAGGTATTGACGAAACAGTTTTTCAGTGTTATATTAAAAAAACAGCTGTAAAAAACAGTTTTCAGGTTTGTATTTGGAGGACACAGATTTATACTTATGGAAGATGGCAGTAGTCTGCCCCTATGGGGCATTATAATTTTATTTTTTCTGTTATGGCTGAATGGTATTTTTTATGGATTTGCCGCAGCACTTCAGAACCTAAGTGAGAGTGATGTGGAGAAAAGGGCGGAAGAAGGAGATCAAAAGTCTATCCGGCTTCTGAAACTGCTCCGTCAGCCTTCCCGCTATGTGAATGCCATTCCTTTGATGGTTATGGCATCCGGAGTGAGTGTGGGCGCATTCTTCATGCCCTGGGCTGTCCGGGCATTCCATCCGTACATAAAGCATGTACCTGTGCTTGTTTTTCTGTTTGTGATCGGGATCCTTCTTCTCGCATCCCTTGGCATCCTTACATTCCGAAGGGTAGGTACTTATTCTTCTGAGAAATATGCCTACCGGTATCTTGGGATCGTAAGTGCCACCTGCAGTCTTTTATATCCTTTCACTGTGTTTACCACCAGGCTTGCCAGACTTGCGGCAGCAGCCTTTGGGATTGACCGGAATCAGGAAGAAAAGGCCATGAGCGAAGAAAAGATCATTTCTATTGTAGATGAGGCTCATGAAAAAGGTGTGATCCAGGAAACAGAAGCTGAGATGATCCAGAACATCATCTATTTTAATGAGACAGAAGCCCATGATATTATGACCCACAGGAAGGATGTAACGGCCTTTGACCAGGAGGTCCTGCTGCGGGAGATGGTAGATATTATGCTGGAGGAAGGCTATTCCAGATATCCGGTATATAAGGAAGAACCGGATAATATCATCGGAGTTGTACATTACAAGGATGCACTGAAGTTCATTACCAAGAATCCCTGGGCCAGATTTAAGCCATTAAAGGAACTGCCAGGGCTTTTAAGGGATGTTACACTGATCCCTGAGACAAGGAATATCGGTGATCTGTTCCAGTTCATGCAGGCAAAGAAGATCCATATGGCAGTTGTGGTGGATGAATACGGGCAGGCAGCAGGTGTGATCACCATGGAGGATATCCTGGAGGAGATCGTAGGGGATATCCTGGATGAATATGATGAAGACCAGGTTACATTCCGCCTTCTGAAAGACAACAGCATGATCATCCAGGGGCTTGCACCTTTGGAGGATGTGGAAGAGAAGCTGGGAATAGAGTTTAAGACCAGTGAATTTGAAACCCTGAATGGTTATCTTACTTCCGTGCTGGGACATATCCCTACAGAAAAAGACCTGGATAAAGTGATCCATGTAGGAGGGTATTCTTTTAAGATACTTTCCCTTGGCAATAAAACGATCGGCAGGCTAAAGGCCGAGAAGATAAAAAAAGAGACAAAAGGAGAAAAGGAAACATGTCAGGACATTCAAAATTCGCAAATATAAAGCACAAAAAAGAGAAAAATGATGCGAAAAAGGGAAAAGTATTTACCATTATCGGCCGTGAGATCGTTATGGCTGTTAAAGCCGGTGGTCCGGATCCTAACAACAACAGCAAACTGCGTGATGTGATCGCAAAGGCAAAAGCAAACAACATGCCTAACGATACCATTGACCGTGGTATCAAGAAAGCTGCCGGAGCTGATTCCGCAGACAACTACGAAAGAGCAGTATACGAAGGATATGGTCCTAATGGTGTTGCCATTATCGTAGAGACACTGACAGACAATAAGAACCGTACAGCAAGTAATGTGAGAAACGCATTCTCCAAAGGAAACGGAAGCATTGGTACACAGGGCTGCGTATCCTTTATGTTTGATCAGAAGGGTCAGATCATCATTGACAAAGAAGAGTGCGAGATGGATGCAGATGAACTGATGATGACTGCTCTGGATGCAGGCGCAGAGGATTTCAATGAAGAAGAGGACAGCTACGAAGTGCTGACTGCTCCAGATGATTTCAGTGCAGTAAGAGAAGCACTTGAGGGCGCAGGAGTACCGCTCCTTGAGGCACAGGTTGCCATGATCCCACAGACAACGGTTGAACTTACAGATGAGAAGGCCATTAAGGATCTTCAGAAGACCCTGGATCTTCTGGATGATGATGACGACGTTACAGATGTATGGCATAACTGGGATGAATAAAAAATAAGCTTTTTGCAGAAAATACCTTCTGGATCATGATTCGGGAGGTGTTTTTTTATGGAAAAAGAGCAAAAAGAGGAAAAGCAGTCGGACAGTCAGGAGAAAAAAGAGGAGCTTGATAATCAAAGCAGCCAGGATCAGCAGATAAAGGAAATGGGACAGGTACTTCTTTCTGAAAACCGGGAAAATATCCGTGTGGAACTGCTTACCATCATCGGTGAGGTGGAAGGACATGAGTCTGCACCTTCCCACAGCAAAACAACCAAGTACGAGCATGTACTGCCAAAGCTTGCCATGATTGAGGATGATGAGAGCATTGATGGGCTTTTGATCCTTTTAAATACAGTTGGAGGGGATGTGGAGGCAGGACTTGCCATAGCAGAGATGATCGCCTCCCTTAGCAAGCCTACGGTGTCCCTGGTGCTTGGAGGCGGCCATTCCATAGGCGTTCCCATGGCAGTGTCTGCAGATTATTCCTTTGTGGTTCCAAGCGCTACCATGGTGATCCATCCGGTGCGTTCCAGCGGCATGTTTATTGGAGTGGCCCAGACCTATCGTAATATGGAAAAGATCCAGGACAGGATCACCCGGTTTATTTCACAGCACTCGGATACCTCCAAGGAACGGCTGGAAGAGCTGATGCTGGATACCACCCAGCTTGTAAAGGATGTGGGAACCATGCTGGAGGGCGAGGAAGCGGTAAAGGAAGGTCTGATCAACGAAGTGGGTGGGATGAGCAGTGCATTGCATAAATTGTACAGTA